>DCFT01000083.1:1047-2423 GCA_002319885.1 Bacteroidales bacterium UBA1797 | reverse complement strand
ACATGAGTTAGATCTATGATATCAATGCCTCTTGCTGCAACATCGGTTGCTACCAGAATATTTAACTTCTGTTTCCTGAATTTGTTCAGAATTTTCTCTCTTTCCTGTTGGGAGAGGTCACCATGCAGCGCATCAGCTAAATAACCCCGGTCCCCCAGTTTTTGGGCGAGCTGAGCGGTATCTGTCTTTGTTCGGCAGAAAATAAGCCCATAGAATTCGTCTTCAATGTCGATAATCCTGCAGAGAGCTTCAAGTTTATCATTTTCCTGGACTTCGAAGTAGATCTGTTCCGTCAGGTCTGTAACAAGATCATCTTCAATGGCAACATACTCATAGTTCTGCATATACTTCTTGACGATTCCAAAGATCGGTTTTGGCATTGTAGCTGAAAAGAAAAGCATTCTTTTATCAGGGCCTGTTGCCTTTAAGATTTCCTTAATCTCATCAATAAAGCCCATGTTCAGCATTTCGTCAGCTTCATCCAGCACGAAATATGCAATATTTTTCAGGCTTAAACTCTTCCGTTCAAGGTGATCTATTATCCTTCCGGGTGTCCCGACAACTATGTCCACTCCACTTTCAAGCGACCGAAGCTGCTGAGTCATGGACTGTCCTCCATAGATAGGAACGATATGAATTTTTTTATCCCCTTTGAGAGAGTTCAGTTCTTCCGAAACCTGAATAGCCAGTTCTCGAGTTGGGGTCAGGACTATTGCCTGTACTTTTCCGGATTTCTCAGGAATTTTTTCTATAATAGGAGCTCCAAAAGCGGTTGTTTTCCCCGTTCCGGTCTGAGCTTGCCCTACGATATCACATTCTCCTTTCAAAAAAAGCGGGATGACCTTTTCCTGAATTGGGGTTGGTTCTTCAAACCCTTTCTTTTTGAGAGCTTTCAAGATGCTTTCTGAAAGCCCCAATGCTTTAAATTTTGCTAGTTTTTCCATATACTCACTCTAATTTTACAATTATATTTTCTGAATCAAGCAGATTTAGACCGACTATTCATATTCTGCCGCACACCCGACAGTCAATAATGGAAAAGGCCACTTATTAAAACGGTACAAAATACCAGCTAAAAATAGGTATACAAGCCGTATAAATGGTTAATATCCCCGGGAATGCGAGAAATGCCTTAAAGCCAGGGAAATTCAGAACCTAGATATAAAACTTATACAGCAAAAATACAATTTATTGGATAAGTTCCGGACGCTTTTTTGAATTCATCCCTGTAATACAGGCAGACTGAATAATTAAACTGAATAATCTTTCACTTGAATAGCTATCAGAACTCACTTTCATATATATAAACTTATGCCGCCACTCTTACAAAAATGTATGAAAAATTAGATATTAGTTGAGATGGATTGATTAATTGT
>DCFT01000083.1:0-693 GCA_002319885.1 Bacteroidales bacterium UBA1797 | reverse complement strand
ATCCAATCGATCTGGATAGTTTTTTCCTAATTGGCCCATTAAATCAATAACTGTACAATTAACTCTTGATATATATAATTATCTTTGCTTATTGATTTTCAAATTTGATTATTTGCTCATATATTCTTTTACAAAAATAAAATATTGTTTATAACCAACATATTTATATTAAATGATAGTTATTTTTGCTCATTTAAAATAACCTATAAAAAGAACTTCGCTATGGATAAATGATTTCTTGGACAGGCGCATAGATTTTAATTTTATATCTTGGGTACCGAGTGCATGTCAGCATGAACTACTAACAATACAGCTTCTGTTGATATGTATCCCATAGCTTTTCTTCTTGAATGGAGGAATTAGGATTAATAAATCAATCACTTTATTATTTGCTTTTTTCATTTTAATAATTATATCTGGTATTGGAGCAGCTAAAGAAATACAAATTTCTAGTGGAACCTCAAAAATACAATCTGCTGTCAATAACGCAAGTTCCGGCGACATAATAATCTTGAGCCCTGGAAACTATTATGACAACGTAAATATAACAAAAGAAAATCTGACAATCAAATCAGCTTCTGGAAATCCTGATGATACATGGGTCAGAGCTTATAGTTCGAAATCCGATGTTTTCCATGTGCAGGCGGACAAGACTAATATTTACGGACTAAAAATAAGTGGGGCGCTTGCAAC
>DCFT01000179.1:8123-13229 GCA_002319885.1 Bacteroidales bacterium UBA1797 | reverse complement strand
GGGGGGCAGGGGGGGCAAAACATCAGGGGGGCAAAACATCATAGGGGCAAAACTTCAGGCGCGGCAAAATCAATAAATTACAATCACTTACCCGGATTTGTTCATAATATCTTATGATATTTAACTCTTCCCCGAACAATTTCCTAAAATTTTCATTTACTTCGCTGTCTCGTAGCTGAAGCTGACAGCAGACCTATGGAAAAGCGTAAATTCAGAACAATATCCCTTTTAGCTGATATTCTCATTTTGACAATATCGTTCCTTGCAATGGTATGGACCAAACCTGCAAGCCTGAGATCTTATCTGCCTTCCCATACTCCTTTTTTCCTCGGTCTAGCCCTGATGTGGATAATCGTTTCACTGGTCAACGGCAAGATGCACCGTGGCAAGATCATCAACTTTTCAACACTTTTCTTCAGGGTCCTGACAAGCAATTTCATTGCAGTCTCAATAACTGCTCTTGCAATGTATAGCTTCAGAGAGATGCAGTACTCCAGGACAATTGTGCTTGGAACAGCTATTCTGGCCACCATCCTCGAACTGGTCTTCGGCTCAATTTATATGGCCTATAAAAAAGCTGTCATCCAGGATTATGATGTATTTGAAAAAGACAAACCGGAGAAAAAGCCCACGGAGAGAGATCTTGTTAAGGGTGTTAACGGAAATGGAGCACGTAATTATGAGCATAGCGAGGTAAGTCCGGGTATAGCACTGGCAATTGAAAAAGAGTGCGGCGCGGAGATGGCCCTGGCAATCCTGAAGATGACCTGCAGCAACTTCACCGACCGTACTGCCGTATTATCAACCACCACGATATTCAATATCACAAGTCTTGCCAAAGACAAATATGATTATATCATCAATCTTCACAAGATAAATGACATAAAAAAGACTGACGCCTTTCTCGACGCCGTAAACAGTAAACTTGGTATAAATGGTTTTTTCTTTTGCTGTGTTGAGACAAAGGACCAGAGGAAGCACAGGATCCTGAAAAAATATCCCCCGGTATTAAATTATATCTATTATTCTTTTGATTTCGTGGTGAAAAGGATCCTTCCTAAACTTAAGTTCACACGGGGTCTTTACTTTTTTCTTACACGGGGGGAGAATGCTGTCCTCTCGCGTGCCGAGATGCTGGGCAGGCTTTCAAGGGCAGGATTCAGGATCAAACAGGAGTCTTTCATCGGCAACCAGCTTTGTATTGAAGCAATAAAGAAAGGAGAGCCGGTTCAGCTGAACGGAAGTGTATATGGACCTTTGATAGCCTTGTCGAGGGTTGGTAAAGGAGGAACCATGATAAAGGTTTATAAGCTCAGAACCATGCATCCTTATTCCGAATTCATACAGAAATATGTATATGAGATACACGATCTTCAGGACGGTGGAAAGTTTAAGAATGATTTCCGCATAACATCCTGGGGAGCAATATGCAGGAAGATATGGCTCGATGAACTGCCCATGCTCATGAACCTCTTCAGGGGCGACATGAAGCTTGTCGGGGTCAGACCTTTAAGCAAACAGTATTTTGAACTATACAGAAAAGACGTGCAGGAAAGAAGGATAAAATACAAACCCGGACTTATTCCTCCGTTTTATGTTGATATCCCCTGTGATCTGGAAGCGATCCAGGCTTCAGAACTGAAATATCTCGATTCTTACGACAAACATCCCTTCTTTACCGATTTCAGGTATTTCTGGAAATCGGGTTTTAATATACTTTTCAGGAAGGCGAGGAGTAATTAGGTGCACCTGAAGGGGTTGTTGTCCCCCTTCCATGTATTGCCCCTTGCCCATATTGCCCCCAACCCATTTTACCCCCCAACCCCCCTGAAGGGGGGCATAATCCCATTCAAGTAGTGAAATTTGTCTAGATGTGAGAGAATTTCCCCCCCCTTCAGGGGGGGCAGGGGGGGCAAGGGGGACAGGGGTGGTATAAAATCACAAGTCAGAGCAAAAATCAGGATATCTGGAGGGCAAAAAAACAGCTGGCATTTAATTACAAATCATAGCAAAAATTCATAGCATTTTTAAATTAATAAAAAAACTATACCTTTGCGGCATATTTAAATCTTAAAAGATGGCTGAAAAGACAAGATATTCTGACGATGAGCTCGAGGAATTCAGACAAATTATCCTCACGAAGCTGGATAAAGCCAGAAAAGATTATGAGATACTTAAGTCGAGTATAACTCACGAAGAGAGCAATGATACTATGGATACCTCACCTACATTTAAAGTACTGGAAGAGGGTGCAACAACTTTATCAAAAGAGGAGGCAGGACGTCTTGCACAACGTCAGGAGAAATTCATTCAGCATCTCCAGGCTGCCCTGATAAGGATTGAAAACAAGACTTACGGCATATGTCGTGAAACAGGAAAACTTATATCAAAGGAACGACTCAGAGCTGTGCCTCATGCAACACTCAGCATGGATGCAAAAATGAAACAGAAATAAAAAAAGGCCTCACGGCCTTTTTTTATAACCTGGTTACTCCACTTTAAAAGTTCAGACTTATTCGGTGGAGATTGCTTCGTCTCCGCCAACAGGCGGATCCTCGCAATGACCCTTTACTATATAAATAACAGTCATTGCGAGCGAAGCGAAGCAATCTCAAACTCACAACCACCGAGTCAGTTTATTGACTAACCATAAATTTTACCCAACGTCTCTCTACTTCCCCAGCTGCTGCTTCACAATCTTTGCAATATATTTCCCGAGAATATCGAATTCGATATTTACAACAGTTCCCTTTTTGATCTGATGGAAATTCGTTACTTCCCAGGTAAACGGAATTATGGCCACTTCGAATGACCGTGGCTTCGAGTTAACGACAGTAAGGCTTACTCCGTTAACCGAGACTGATCCTTTTTCGACTGTTATATAATCATCCTGCGCCGGTTCATATTCAAAGGTGTAATACCAGCTTCCGCCTGCTTCCCTTACATTTGTGCACACTGCTGTCTGGTCGACATGTCCCTGTACCATATGTCCGTCGAGACGCCCGTCGAGACGGGTACTTCGTTCAAGATTAACTTTGTCACCCGGTTTAAGCAATCCCAGGTTTGTCTTTTCCAGCGTCTCCTTAATTGCGGTTACAGTATATGTATCGGCGTCTTTCCTTACGACGGTCAGACATACTCCGCTGTGGGAGATGCTCTGATCGATCTTCAGTTCATCAACAAATGAACATTTCATTGTAATATGAAGGTTATCTTTCTCTTTTTCAAGTTTTACAACCTGAGCTGCTTCTTCAATAATTCCGGAAAACATTTTTATAAAGATTTAGTTTATGGGGATAAAGGTAGGGAAAAATAGTAAAATGACGCACGACGCACGACTCACGACGCACGATGAACGACGCACGATGAACGGCACACGGCTAACGACACACGACGAACGACTTAAGACCTACGATGCAGGTTTTAAATATAATTAAACAGAATAAGATATTGTTATAATTATTCTGTGGATCTGGATCTTATCAGTTTAGTTAACATGGATGAGATCCCTTTGCATTCATTCAGATAATATTTATTTTCCTCCTCAGGTAAATATCCGATTTTGCAGGAAATTGTTAGTTGGGTATATTATTCGGCCGCTGATCCTTTAGCAATAAAGAATTGCCTGATAGCCTGCTTATCCGTTCCAAGCTCATCTCCTTCTGAAATATTGCTGGAAATACTTACAGATGCTCTCCGCATTTGATCTTTTAATCCAAAATCTTTTACAAAGAATTTGTTATCACCTGTTAACTTATAAATTGAAACGGCTAGTTCAACAGCTCTATGCCAGACCTTCAAATTTTCATAATTACTCATAGCACGACAAGATTTAATGATTAATAATTTATTCCAAATCAAAGTTAATAATCATATTAATCAAGTCAAAGTTTTTCCCCGTGCGTCGTGAGTCGTGTGTCGTGTGTCCATATAAGCTTCTTGCCAAACCCCAACCTGTTGTCAGTCATCTTGATAAGAGTCAGCTTTACTACCCAGAGATGCGTATCCATAAGAACTGCAGGCGGGAATTTCTTCAGATAGGCCCATTTTGCTTTTGACAACTCCTCTCCTTCCGGCTCCGATATCAATCCCTGAAACTGGATTCCCCGGATCTTCCCAATCGCCATAGTCTCAAGGACAACAGCTCCTGCAACCAGCGGATTCTTAATGAACTCTTTGCCATGACGAGTATCCTTATCGGTAGTGAAAACAAGAGCATTCTCATCTTCCAGATAGACATAAAAGCAGTTAGCACACCATGGTTCGTTTTCAACAGTGGTGGCTATGGTGAGAACATGATGTTTCCTGAAGAACTTTATGAATCTGCTGTCAATCATTTTTCATCCATCTGAAACCATTGCTGTCGAATCCTGCCAGATCGATAATCCTGTCAACAACTGTCATTACCAGATCATCAATGGTTTTGGGGTTACTGTAAAATGATGGTGATGCCGGACAAATTATTGCTCCTGCCAGGGTCAGCTTTTTCATATTTTCTATATGTATCAGGCTGTAAGGAGTTTCACGGGGAACTATTATAAGTCTTCTTCTTTCCTTCAACATGACGTCTGCGGCGCGGGCGATCAGGTCATCGGATGTTCCGTTGGCGATGCGTCCTGTTGTTCCCATCGAAGCCGGACAGATGATCATAGTATCATATTGGGAAGAACCTGAAGCGAATGGAGCAAAATATGAACTGTTGGGATATTCCTTCGCTGTTCCTTCCGCATGAAAAACCGAACCTATTTCAGATTCCCAGATCTCTCTTCCGGTATCTGAAAAGATGACAGCAATCTCTTTCACCGGAGCATTTATATTATGAAGTTTCTCCAGTATTTTATAAGGGAATACAGCCCCGCTGGCGCCGGTGATGGCGAGGATTATTTTCCGGGTTTTATTTTCTGAATCAATCATTTTGTTTTGAAATGCAGAACAAAGATAGTTAAATACTCCAACCAATGTTATGACTAGCCTTGGAGGATTGCTTCATCTCTTCGTTCCTCGCAATGACCCTTTACTATATTAAATAACGGTCATTGCGAGCGAAGCGAAGCAATCCCAAAATCCCATTACTGTATTAAATAACGGTCATTGCGAGCGAAGCGA
>DCFT01000179.1:1769-7811 GCA_002319885.1 Bacteroidales bacterium UBA1797 | reverse complement strand
TGCGAGCGAAGCGAAGCAATCCCATATTCCTATTAAGAAATTAACTTAAGTCCTTCCATTCCGGATTCATCCCATTTATAAGCTCAATCTTTTTATTCCTGGACCCCGCTTTTATCTGTTTTTCTCTTTTTATAGCTTCCCCTATTGTATCCAAACTTTCATAATAAACCAGTTTACAAATGTTATATCGGGAAGAAAAGCTTTTTACATATTTCTTTGATATATGCTGATTTACACGTCCTTTTAAATCCGAGGTAACTCCGGTGTAAAGAACAGAATTATTGTTATTTGTCATGATATATACAAATCCTTTCATTTGCTATAAATATCCAATAATCGTTCTGTCAGTATCGCAACTCCTTTAGATGCAGTTTCCATTATCACCTCCACCTTCCTGTTAACCGGAATAACAACCTCCTTAGGATCTATAAGCCAGAGAGATGCTTTTGCCGGCGCATAGCTGATCAGTCCTGCTGCCGGATAGACATTTAAAGAAGACCCTACCACAACAAATATATCGGCATTGCCGGTGAGATCGGCTGCCTCTTCCATATTTGGCACGGCTTCACCAAACCAGACTATGTGAGGCCGCAGCTGACTGCCTTTCTCACAATTGTCACCCGGATTAATATCCTTATAGCCGATATCATAAATGAGTGAAGGATCGGCAGTGCTTCTGGCTTTTGTCAGTTCACCGTGAAGATGCAAAACTTTTGTGCTTCCGGCACGTTCATGCAGATCATCGATATTTTGTGTTATGATCTGCACATCAAAATATTTTTCTAGTTGTGCCAGTCCGATATGTCCGGCATTTGGCTTACTCGATGCCAGCTGTCTTCTTCTCTCGTTATAAAACCTCAGTACCAGTTCCCTGTTCTTCACCCAGGCCTTTGGTGTTGCTACTTCTTCAACATCATATTCTTCCCATAGTCCGCCGGAATCCCTGAAGGTTTTTATTCCGCTCTCGGAGCTCATTCCGGCACCGGTTAAGACAACTAGTTTTTTCATAGTTATTGGATTTAATTATGCAAAGTTAGTAAATAGAATGAAGGAGGGACGGAGGGACGGAGAGTGAAATTCCGGACTGTTGAAAGGCCCCCCTGCCCCCCTGAAGGGGGGTAAAATCCCTGTCAATAATTGAAATTTGTCTAGATGTGAGAGAATTTCCCCCCCTTCAGGGGGGGCAGGGGGGGCAAGGGGGTAATACCTCCATTAAGAGGGGCGAGGGGACTGAGACCAATAAAGACAGAGAACTCCGGAGATGATGAACGGAGACGCTGATTTAATTACTAAATTTGCTATCTTTGTCCGAATTTTTTATTTAATACAATAAACAATAACTATTTGATACAATGGGGAAACGGTTTCCTGAATATAAAGGTCTTGATCTTTCGAAGGTAAATAAAGAGATTCTCAATACATGGGATGAGAATGATACATTCAACAGAAGCATCCGTGAGGTGAACGGGAAAGGTGAATTTGTGTTTTATGAAGGTCCTCCTTCTGCAAACGGGATCCCCGGCATTCATCATGTGATGGCACGTACGATCAAGGACGCAATCTGCCGTTTCAAAACACAATGCGGTTATGAGGTGAAACGTAAGGCGGGATGGGATACTCATGGGCTGCCTGTAGAACTCGGGGTTGAAACAGCTCTGGGCATTACAAAAGAAGATATCGGAAATAAATCTTCCTCTAAATATATTTCCATTGAGGATTACAATAAGGAATGCCGAAAGGCGGTAATGAGATATACCGACCTGTGGGAAGATCTCACACGGAAAATGGGATACTGGGTCAATATGGATCACCCTTATGTGACTTATGATAACCGGTATATAGAAACACTCTGGTGGCTCCTTCAGCAACTATACAAAAAAGGACATCTTTATAAAGGCTATACCATTCAGCCATATTCCCCGGCAGCAGGTACCGGACTGAGCTCGCATGAGCTTAACCTTCCCGGTTGCTACCGCGATGTAAAAGATACTACCTGTATTGCCCTGTTTAAACTTACAAGGGATAAGAAATCGGAGTTCCTCTATAAGAACACCGATACAACTGACTTACATATGATGGCGTGGACCACCACACCATGGACACTTCCTTCAAACACTGCCCTGGCAGTAGGGAAAGATATTGTTTACATTAAAGTACGAAGCTTCAATCCGTATTCGGGTGATCCTATTACAGTAATTATAGCAAAAGATCTGCTCAATGCCTTATTCCCCGGGTCGAACGCTTCACTGGAATTATCAGAATATAAACAGGGTGATAAGAAGATCCCTTTCAGAGTATCAGGCGAATTCAAAGGCTCAGAACTTGAAGGTATTAATTACGAACAGCTTATCGACTGGATGAACCCGGGAGAAGGTGCATTCCGCGTGTTAACAGGTGATTTTGTCACAACTGAAGATGGTACCGGAATAGTCCATATTGCCCCTACCTTTGGCGCCGACGACTACCGCGTAGGAAAGGAAAACGGGGTACCTCCCCTTCTTGTTAAAAGGAAAGACGGCTCTTTCGGTCCTATGGTAGATAAGCGAGGTTATATGGTACCGGTTGCTGATCTTGATGCTTCCTTTGTTAAGCAAAATGTCAATATAAAAACATATGCACCTTTCGAAGGTCATCCTGTTAAAAATGAATATGACTCAAGTCTCCCCCCCGATGCTGAAACTATTGATGTTGAAATAGCTGTAATGCTCAAACAACAGGGTAAAGTTTTCAGGATTGAGAAGCATATACACAGCTATCCTCATTGCTGGAGAACAGACAAACCGGTTTTATATTATCCTCTCGATGCCTGGTTCATCCGTACAACAGCCTTCCGCGACCGTATGATAGAGCTTAATAATACCATTAACTGGAAGCCTCCATCAACAGGATCGGGAAGATTCGGAAAATGGCTCGAGAATCTTGTTGACTGGAACCTCTCACGTTCACGTTACTGGGGAACACCTCTTCCTATCTGGATCACAGAAGACAAAAAAGAGGAAAAATGCATAGGTTCAGCTACGGAACTGAAAACAGAGATTGAAAGGTCAATAAAAGCCGGATTCATGAAAAAGAATCCCCTGGCAGATTTTAAAGAAGGAGACAATTCACCGGAGAACTATGAACATTTTGATCTTCACCGGCCTTTTGTCGATGATATCTTTCTTGTAAGCGATACCGGGAAGAAAATGACCCGCGAGACCGACCTCATCGACGGATGGTTCGATTCTGGCGCCATGCCTTATGCCCAGGTACACTATCCTTTTGAGAATAAGGAAAATTTCAGCGAGATGTACCCGGCCGATTATGTTGCCGAGGGCGTTGACCAGACAAGAGGCTGGTTCTTTACCCTTCATGCCATATCTACCATGATCTCTGACTCCGTGGCCTTTAAGAATATTATCTCAAACGGACTCGTACTGGATAAGAACGGGAACAAAATGTCGAAGAGGCTGGGTAATGCTGTCGACGCCTTTTCTGCCATCGAAGAACATGGTTCAGATCCCCTGCGATGGTATATGATAACCAACTCACAGCCCTGGGATAATCTTAAGTTCGACATATCGGGCGTTGATGAAGTTAAACGTAAGTTCTTTGGAACATTATATAATACCTATTCCTTCTTTTCTCTCTACGCAAATGTTGACAATTTCAGATATTCCGAAAAGGAGATCCCTGTGAGTGAGAGACCGGAGATTGACCGCTGGATAATCTCGCTACTTAACTCACTGGTTAAAGAAGTAGGTAATTGTTATAATGACTATGATCTTACACGGGCAGGACGCTTAATACAGGATTTTGTTACTGAGAACCTGAGTAACTGGTACGTAAGGCTTAACAGGAAGCGTTACTGGGGAGGGGAATATGACAAGGATAAAGTTGCCGCATACCAGACCCTTTATGTTTGTCTTGAAACTGTCAGCCAGCTTGCAGCTCCTATTGCACCATTTTATATGGACAGGGTCTTCTGCGACCTCAACAGTATCACAGGAAGACATAAAGAAAACTCGGTTCATCTTGTTCTCTTCCCTGAATATGATGAAACACTTATTGATAAGGCTCTGGAGGAGAGAATGGATATCGCACAGAAAATATCCTCAATGATCCTTGGCTTACGAAGAAAAGTAAGTATTAAAGTCCGTCAGCCACTGGCAAGGATAATGATTCCCGTTCCCGATAAATATTTCAGGGAGAAATTTGAAGCTGTTAAAGATCTGATACTTGCCGAAGTCAACGTGAAGGAAGTTGAGTATATCGACGACACCGCTTCTATTCTGGTGAAGAAGATCAAACCAAATTTCAAGACACTTGGCCCGAGGTATGGCAAAGCGATGAAAGAGATCAGCAATGCAATAGCTGTATTCTCTCCACAGGAGATCATGGCTTTTGAGAACACGGGGAAACATGAGGTCATAATAAACGGGCAACAGATAGTTCTTACCTCCGAGGATGTTGAAATAATATCGGAGGATATTCCGGGTTGGCAGGTTGCCAATGAAGGAAAGCTGACGGTCGCTCTCGATATAACAGTATCGGATGAACTGCGTTATGAAGGTATAGCGAGAGAGTTTGTTAACAGGATCCAGAATATCCGTAAGGAGAATGGTTTCGATGTTACGGATAAAATAACCGTTCTTATTGAAGACAATGAGTTTGTACATGAAGCCGTAACAAGACATGCTTCATATATTGCCTCCCAGACACTAGCAACAAAGGTCGGTCTCGCCCGGAATTTCACGGGAGACAATATAAACAATGTTGAGATAGATGAGGTTGTGGTAAAGGTGGTGGTGAAGAGAAATCTCTAAGATAACCAGGGAGATTGCTTCGCTACGCTCGCAATGACCGCTCATTTATTTTAATTTCGTAATTATAGTCAGATTGAGTCTGATAAGACAACTGGTCATTGCGAGCGTAGCGAAGCAATCTTAATCTCACCATTACTGAATCAATATCACTATATTTGTTCGTAAAACTTAACAAATGAAACGAATACTCGTCACCGGCGGCGCCGGATTTATCGGATCTCACCTGTGTGAACGGTTACTTGAAATGGGAAATGAGGTTGTTTGTCTCGATAACTATTTTACAGGGTCGAAGATGAATATAATCCATCTTCTCAAAAATCCGTATTTTGAACTTATTCGTCACGATGTGACAATGCCGGTTTACATTGAGACAGATGAGATCTATAATCTTGCCTGTCCGGCTTCCCCGATACACTATCAGTATAATGGGATAAAGACGATCAAAACGTCGGTGATGGGCGCTATCAATACGCTGGGGCTGGCAAAACGAACAAAGTCGAAGATCATGCAGGCTTCCACCAGTGAGGTTTATGGTGATCCTGAAGTACATCCGCAGAATGAGGCCTACTGGGGAAATGTCAATCCCCTGGGACCGAGGGCATGTTATGACGAGGGAAAGAGATGTGCCGAAACACTTTTTATGAATTATCACGATCAGAATAAAGTCCGCATAAAAATTGCCAGGATATTCAATACCTATGGCCCGAAGATGAATTCCAACGATGGCAGGGTTGTTTCAAACTTTATTGTCCAGGCTCTTAAAGGAGAGAATATTACTGTATACGGCGACGGGTCTCATACGCGCAGTTTTCAGTATATCGACGATCTGATAGATGGTTTTATTAAACTGATGGCTACTCCCGATAGTTTTACGGGTCCGGTAAATCTTGGAAATCCTGTTGAGATAACTATAAATGACCTGGCCGGAATGATCATAAAAATGACGGGGTCAAAATCAAAAATTGTTTATCTTCCTCTACCACAGGATGATCCCCAACAGCGTAAACCTGATATTTCCCTGGCAAAAAAAGAACTGGGCTGGTCACCAAAGGTTGATGCCGAGACTGGTCTGGCAAAGACGGTAGAGTATTTCAGAAGTGTAATAAAGTAATTTTAACTCCTGTTCCTCCCTGTTTCTACCTGAGGCTGTGGAAAAGGTGAAATCAAATAACCACAAAGGTCACAAAGGATTAACACTAAGAGCACAAAGTTCCGTCCCGATAGCTCCCGATAGCTA
>DCFT01000179.1:0-1493 GCA_002319885.1 Bacteroidales bacterium UBA1797 | reverse complement strand
AGCTATCGGGACGGGAGCTATCGGAATGAATTTTAGGTTTTTAACTTTGTGCCCTTTGTGGATTCTTCGTGTGCTCCCAACGCTTCGGTTGGGATCTTCGCTTCGATTTGTGGTTAAAAAGGACTTATTCAGCAACCTCGGCTAAAAAAATAATATCTTTGAACCATGATCGACCGGTCAACCATAGAACGTATACTCGATGCAGCACAGATAGTTGATGTAGTGCAGGAGTTTGTGCCTCTGAAAAAAAGAGGAGTAAACTACCTGGGTTTATGCCCATTCCATAATGAAAAAACACCTTCGTTTACCGTTTCTCCTTCAAAAGAGATATTCAAGTGTTTTGGCTGCGGAAAGGTAGGCAACTCTGTCAATTTCGTTATGGAGCATGAGCATCTCACCTATCCCGAGGCTCTTAAATATCTTGCAAAGAAGTATCATATAGAGGTTATTGAGAAAGAGCTTACACAGGAAGAGCTTGAAAAACAGAATGAAAGAGAAAGCCTTCTTATAGTTTCATCATATGCGGCACGACAATTCAGTGAAAATCTTTTCCATACTGACGAAGGAATATCTATCGGACTTACTTATTTCAAAGAAAGAGGTTTCCGTCAGGATACTCTGAAAAAGTTTGAGGTAGGCTACAGCTTCGAAAAACGTGATGCCTTTTCCAAAAAGGCACTCGAAGATGGTTACAAACAGGATTTTCTCGTCAAGACCGGACTCTCTATTCAACATGAGGACAAGATCTTTGACAGGTTCAGCAGCAGGGTAATGTTCCCTATTCATTCTCTTTCGGGACAGGTTCTGGGATTCGGTGGAAGAATACTCAAGACCGATGTCAAAACGGCAAAATATCTTAATTCACCCGAATCGGAGATATATCATAAGAGCAGGATCCTTTACGGAATATACCAGGCACGGAAGGCTATTTCACAGGAGGACCGCTGTTATCTGGTTGAAGGCTATACCGATGTGATGTCGCTTCATGAAGCAAATGTTGAAAATGTTGTGGCATCATCGGGGACTTCACTGACCCAGGAGCAGGTGAGACTTATAAAAAGATTTACACAGAACATCACAATACTGTATGATGGTGACGCAGCTGGTATAAAAGCCTCGCTAAGAGGTATCGACCTGGTACTCGAAGAGGGAATGAATGTCAAAATCGTGCTGATTCCCGATAACGAGGATCCCGATTCCTATTCAAAGAAGCTCAGCAATGAGGAGTTCCTGAAATTCCTCAGAGAGAACGAGACCGATTTCATTCGCTTCAAAACACAGCTTCTTCTTTCGGAAGCCAATAATGATCCGGTTAAAAAAGCAGATCTGATACGCGATGTGGTAAAGTCCATTGCTGTCATCCCTGAAGCAATTACCCGTACTGTATATATAAAGGAATGCAGCACTGTTCTTGAAGTGAGCGAACCAATCCTTTATCATGAGGTGAACAAGCTGCGACAGCAAAAGAGCTTCCAGGACAGGAATAAGTACCC
>DCFT01000071.1 GCA_002319885.1 Bacteroidales bacterium UBA1797 | reverse complement strand
ATTTCATATAACAAATATTTTGGTCCCAACTATTCCTTTTCTTCTGGTATAAATATTACTAATGCCGGAGGAAGACTCATCAACAGAGAGATCACCCATTTCGAGCTGAAAGATTACAGCAACACAATTTTAACAGTCGAGCCCGGAGAAGCAATTACATACAGAACAACTTATCTTTCCGTACCTCTGGGCTTAAAGCTACAGACAAACCAGATCGGTTACGGGAGATTTTTTACAGATATAGGATTAGATCCAAAAATCCTGGTAGCAGGAAGGGCCGACATCCCATCACTCGAGATTAAAGGAGGCAATGCTTCGCCGGAATTGAACTTATTCAACCTTTCATACCATATAATGGTGGGTATGGAATATCCTCTTGCAGGGAATAATAGCTTTATTGTTGGTATCGGATTTGAAAAATACTTATTTGACATTACCAGCGATAACGGCGATCAACCGTCGAATGTGGTTACACAGAAAATGTTATCATTCCGGCTGGGGATGACCTTTTAATTTTCGTCAGAATTGATTTGATGTTTTTGAAGCAGGAACAACAGAACAATCGGATAAAGAATGTTGAAGTTTTTCCGGATTCTTACTTCGGATGTTCAATTATTTAATTGTTCGATTGTTCTGGTTACCAGGTTATTTAACGTTTACCTGCTATTAAATTAAAAGAATGGTCAATCCACGAAAACACCTCTTTGTCAGGAACCGATCCATCGAGCAGCACAGTATTCCAGTGTTTCTTGTTCATATGATAGCCGGGTGTTACAGCGGCGTGTCTCTCCCTCAGATCGATAGCTAGAGTGGGATCGCATTTAAGATTTATACTCAGATCGCCATCGAGGTTGACCAGCGCAAAGATCTTACCATTTACTTTAAAGACGAGCGTCTCTTCCCCGAAAGGGAAGCTTTCGGATGAGCCTTTTTTTGAGATACAATAGTCTCTTAAAGATTCGATATCCATGGTTTATCATTATTAATTAATTTAATAACAGAATAAAATGGTAGTTGTTTACGATCAGCTAATTGCTTAATAATATAATGGTCAGAATAAAAAATGATAATAATAAAAACCTGAAATTATTAAAAATAAAAAACAAGACAAAGCGTATATAACACTATGTCTTTAGTTGATCATTATGTTACTATTCTGTCATTTTAATATTTTTATTTTTTTTACCAGGCTGTACATTATTTTGAGGTTTAAGAAAACTACCACAGTCAAAACGATAGTAAATATGAGCGTACGATTGAAACGCAATAGCTCATTATTTCTCATATTAACAAATGCATATGCACAAAAAATGCCGGTTAATAAAGTTGTGATTATTGCCGGAGTATAACTTCTGAGAGCAATGAATTGAATGAGGTGTGTCAATAGATGAATGGAGAAGGCCAGAATTAGTCCGACATATAAATCATAATTGTTTGTGAATGCAGAGAAAACCACAATGAAAGATACAATGAGAAATTCTTCGGCCACAATAAGCGAAAATGCTTCTGTGGATACGACATCGAACTGTCCAAGAACCTGTTTCCCGAGTTTTGGGTACTTCTTTAAAATATGTTCTTTATTTTTTTTTACCCACCAACGCATGAAGATGATTTCTTCAAATTCATGAATCATGAAAACAATCGGGAAAAGCCAAATTAAGATTTCTGGTTTCATCATTTTTACAATTCAAAAACTAAATCAAGGTACATGTATTCCAGTACAATATAAAAGTAATTATTTATTTTCTATTGCATGTTTTAGGAGCAGTGAGTGCTAATTCAAAAAGATACTCTGAGCTGAGAGAACAGGTATTTATTTTTCGTGGAATGTAAGCTGTGTTCCGGTAAAAGACAGGATTGTCAATAGAGCGTGGTGCAAGTCGTGATGACAGGTTTTTACTTTTTGGTATTTATAAATTTAATTATCCCTTCAACTAATCCGGATTTTAATGGCAAATCAGGGTTCATGTATGTTGCCATATTCTTTTGAACATCACTGTCTGATTCTTTCAGAACATGATTCATATTGTCGATTATCAAAAGTTGAGCATCGGGTTTTGCTGCAGCTAGTAATCTGGCATCATTAACCGTCACTTGTAAGTCACTTGTCCCCTGAATTATTAAAACCGGGATCTTCAATTTACTAATCTCTTTTGCAGGGTCATATTTTATCCACGAAATCATGTACGGCTGAACACTTGGCCGATACAGTGCCATTAAATTTGGATCTACATTTGAAACTGTTTTTCCGATCTTCAGACTGTCAAGGATTTTATTTGATTCATCAAACAATTGGGAAGGCAACTTGGTTTTTAACTGCTCCTGCAGAACTTTATCAGCTGATTCTCCTACTCCTGCAACGGAAATAAATCCTGCAACATTAGTTTTTTCAGCAGCTATCATTCCAATCAATGAACCCTCACTATGACCTAGTACTATAACTTCTGAAAATCTTTTATCAGATTTTAACAGTGAGATCCAGGCAATAGCATCATCTATATATGTTTCAAATCTTAAGTCACTTTCGCTTTTCATTGCTGATTTGCTTTCACCTATTCCTCTTTTATCATATCGTAACGTTGAAATACCATTTTTTGCCAATCCTTCAGATAACATTTTGTAAGCATTGGTTTTTATACCCATAGGTGAATTGCAATTACGGTCAGTTGGTCCTGAACCCGGAATTATCAAGACTACTGGAGATAGTATTGCATTATCAGGAATTGTTAATGTCCCAAAAATATCTCCAGTTGGAGTCTTTAATTTTATTTCAGACCCGGAATAAATAGAATCAATTTTGTTTTGTCCGGATAGTCCCATTGATAGAATATTTAAAATTATAAAGGGAAATAAGTTTCTCATACTTATAATTTTATACCAGGTAAATTCTTGTGATTGAGATAAGGGATTGGTTTTTGCATTAGTGAAAAGCTTCACCTGCAATATAGGTATCAAAGAATTCCTGAAATTTTTGAATCTTATTATCCTTAATTTTCACCAGGTGAACAAAATCTGATTCATATACCTTTCCGGTAGGTTTTGCGAGACATTTCATGTATCCGGCAACAGCCACAGAATCCTTGCTGGTAAGGAAATGTTTGGGTTCAAGTACTAAAATGTCTTCTGCGTCCTTTCCAATATTTATCCATTCCATAAAACCGGAATGGCCTTTTCTTGTTCCTCCGGCCGGGTTGAATGGATTTTCAGGTTCTCCCCATTCTATATCTTCGCTTAATAATCCTAAAATTGTATGGATGTCTTTTTTAGAAAAAGCATCATACAGCTGTTTCACTAATTCAATTTTTTTATTCATTGCCACTCTTTTAATCCTTAACCGGGGAATAAGAAGTAAGTTCACCTTAAAGTAGGATAAAATGCACTTTCAAGGTGATCGATCTGATAAGATTCAACAGATTTTATCACAGTTATTATGTCAAACCTGCCTTCTTTATCGACATTGAATTTTTGCAGGTACCCATTGGCGGCACGGACAATCGATTTTTGTTTTTCCCTGTTGATGGCACTGAGAGGGTGCATCTGGAAATCGATGGTACGTGTTTTTACCTCGACGAATATTATAAAATCTTTATTTTCAGCTATAATATCGATTTCGTTTTTTCCCCATTTCCAGTTACGGAAGAGTATTTTAAAACCGGCTTTCTTCAGGTGGTCTACTGCAAGGTCTTCTCCTTTTTGACCCAGATCATGTGATTCGGCCATATGGGAATATTTAAAAGTTAAACACAACCAGATTTTTAACTATGTGTACCCTGATGAAATCCTTTGTGCGCCTTTGTGGTTAAGATTTTCTTACCACAAGGAACCCGAAAGTTAACACTAAGTTACACTAAGAGTCATGTTACTTAACAAAATTATAGATAGAACTTAAATCAAATCTCAATTAATTTATTTCTTATAGCAAAGAGGATCAGGCTTGCTGTGTTCTTGGAGTTGGTTTTTCCCAAAAGGTTAGCCCTGTGTTTATCAACGGTCCTCTTACTTATAAAAAGTGTCTCAGCTATTTCCTGGTTTGAAAAACCCTCACATATTTTAAACAGAATCTCTTTTTCCCTTTTTGAAAGATTGGCTGTTTTACTTTCATGTTCGCGGTATTTGATCTTCTGTATTACATGATAGAGCAGCTCCTGAGAGAAATAGCTGCCTCCTTTTCTTACGGTAAGTATTGCTTCCTTAACTTCTGAAATATCTGAGTCTTTAAGCAGAAATCCTTTAGCTCCGGCATCAACCATTTTATAGTAATATTCTTCCTCTCCATACATTGAAAGAGCAATTATATTAATTTCCGGACATATTTTAAGTCCTTTTCGTGTTGCTTCTATCCCGTCCATTTCCGGCATATTGATATCCATCAGAGCGATATCTGCTGAGGAATTTCTGAGAATTTTGAGGAATTCTTCACCATTTGAAGCTTCGGCTGTCACTTCAAATTCAGGAAATGCATCAAGAAGAATCTTTAGTCCGTTTCGAAAGAGCTGGTGATCGTCTGCAATAATGATTCTTATTTTTTCCATTTTAGCTAAGCAGTGTTTATAAGAATTATTCAATCAATTTGATAAGGGCACTGGTTCCTTTCCCCGGTGTGCTTTCAAGGATAAATACCCCTTCAACGGTTTTAACACGTGTCTCAATATTCGATAATCCCATCCCTTTTGTATCTTCTCTGCTTAATTTTGAGGTATCAAATCCGCGTCCGTTATCATAAAACTGCAAAGTAACAAATTTTTGATGTTTATTTAATTCTATTTCAATCCGCGAAGCACCTGAATGCAGAATGGAATTATTAATAAGTTCACATACAGCGCGGTATATAACTACCTCTTTATCATTATCAAGACGATATTCTTCCATATTTGACTTAAACTCTATTTCAACGGCTCTGGTCTGATTTATTTTTGTAGTAAAAGCACTGATTGCGCTTGCCAGGCCAAAGTTTGAAAGCACATGCGGACTGAGATTATTTGAGATATCTTTTATAGTATTGATTGCTTCATTTATGAGATGGGTAGTGTTATTTAGTATAACTGATCCTGACTGATCATTGATCCGATCAGTAAGCGAGGATAAGGACATTTTAACAGTGGATAGAATGGGCCCCAGACCATCGTGCAGATCTTTTGCGAATCTTTTCCTTTCGTTTTCCTCGGTGTTTATAATAGCATTAATTACCCTTTTCTCAGAACGCACCCTGTCTGTTTCAGCACGTTTGAGTGAGCTGAATAATTCGCGGATCAGTACAACCCCCGTAATAATCATTATTGAAACCAGAACACCCGTCCATTCATCGATCATCCTCCAGGTATAAGAAGGTGTTCCCCTGAAAAATTCAAAAAGCTGGATGATCGAGCGCACTGACATAAAAACAAAGGATAGCGAAAGCAATATCCAGGAGAGTCTGTATTTGGTAAGCTTCATGAATCTCAGAGCAATAACGGCAGCTATGATCTGCAAAATAATCGAGATAATGAGGGCAATAAGTCTTACCATAGAAAAAGTATTGTCATACAAAAATAGGACTAATTTAATTAATGACATAATAGGTTTAGACTAAGAGACAAAGTGACGGAGAGACATTTATCTTCATGTCTTTTTTTCTCTCCGTCTCTTAGTCCCTTTGTCATGTAGTTTATTCCCGTTGAGCCATTATGCCTTTACGCTTTTTCACCGTTTTTATTACCTTTGCCCGATTGAATCCGTTATTTATGAAAGTTCTGTACAATCTCGGGATATTGATTTTCTCTGCGCTGGCACGTTTTATATCACCGTTTAATGCAAAAGCATCACTATGGGTAAGAGGACGAAAAAACTGGGAGGAAAAGATTACCGCCGCGATTAACCATGAGGATAAGGTTATTTGGATACATTGTGCCTCACTTGGTGAATTCGAACAGGGAAGAACTCTGATTGAAGCTATAAAAAGGAGAAAGCCTGTTTATAAAATTTTACTTACTTTTTTTTCACCATCAGGTTATGAAATCAGGAAAAATTATAACAATGCCGATTGTATAAGTTATTTACCAGCTGATACTCCGGCCAATGCTGCAAAGTTCATTGATCTTGTCAGACCTGAATTTGTAATATTTGTAAAATATGAATTCTGGAATAATTATATCTCTGAACTTTACAGGAATGAGATACCACTCTATCTAGTCTCAGGGATATTCAGGCCAGGGCAGCATTTCTTTAAATGGTACGGGGGGTTTTTCAGAGGCATGTTAATGAAATTCGAAAGAATTTTTGTACAGGATAAGGTTTCTTCTGACCTTTTATCTTTAAGCGGCATAGAAAAAGTTACTCTTGCCGGTGATACACGTTTCGACAGAGTAGTTCAGATAGCAGGATCAGTAAGGGATATTCCTGAACTTGATCAATTCAGAAGAGATGAAAAATTATTTTTAGCCGGAAGCAGCTGGAAACCTGACGAGGAGATAATTGCTGAATACATAAACAATTTTCCTTACAGGATGAAATGGGTATTTGCACCACACGAAGTTGATAAACCAAATATTGAAAGACTGGAAAAGCTATTTAAAGTGAAGTGTGTAAGATTCTCTGAATACGGAAAATCTTCGGCTGATGCACGTGTCCTCATTATTGATAATATCGGGATGCTATCATCAGCTTACAGGTATGCATATATTGCAGCTATAGGAGGCGGATTCGGAAAGGGGATACATAACATTCTTGAACCTGCCTGCTGGGGCATCCCTATTTTCTTCGGGCCTAATCATGGAAAATTCAAAGAAGCTGTTGATCTGCTGAAAGAGAATGGAGCGAAGTCATTTAGCTCTTATAATGAATTTAAAGATATCTTGGATTTATGGCTGTCAGATGAGAAATTATATACATTTTCAGCAGAAATTGCATCAAAATATGTGAAAGAAAATGCCGGGGCTACAGAAATTATAATCAAAGAAATATTTTCAAAAGATATTAACAGGACTAGCTAATAATTTGTTAAAAACTAATCTTTTCTAAATTGAACTGGTTCATTTAAGAGCAGTAAATTGACCCGGCGGATTTAACATTTTCTTAACTCCGATGTAACCAATTAATCAAGTATTTACGATAACCTTGCCGAAAACTTATTAATCCTTAATTCTAATATTCATGCATATGAAAAAAGTTTTACTAAACCTAAGTCTAACTATTCTTCTGGTTGGGGCCCTTCTCACAAATGCCTTTGGCCAGGTTACAACATCAAGTCTCAGAGGTATCGTCGTTGATGATATGAACGAACCTCTTGCAGGAGCTACTGTTGTTGCTGTTCATGTTCCTTCAGGAACGCAATACGGAGTTCTTTCTAATAAAGACGGGAGATTTACTATTTCTAACATGCGGGTTGGCGGGCCTTATCAGGTTACTGTCTCATTTGTTGGATTCAAACCGGAAGTTTTTAATGATATAAATTTAAGTCTGGGTAACGCTTCGGATATGACTGTAACACTATCTTCCGCAGTTACCAGTCTTAATGAGGTTGTTGTTTCTGCAGGGAAAAACAGTGTCATAAATTCGCAAAGAACCGGTGCTGCTATAAACCTTTCTAATGAACTGGTTAACGCTGTTCCTTCTGTTTCAAGAGGTCTGAAGGATTATACAAAGATAAGTCCTCTGGCCAATACTTCTGGCTCAGGTACTTCTTTTGCAGGTGCAAATAACAGGTACAATCAATTCTCAATCGATGGATTGGTAAATAATGATGTTTTTGGTCTTACTTCTTCAGGTACCAATGGCGGACAGGCAGGTATTGAACCGATAAGTCTCGATGCAATTGAAGAGTTCCAGATAAATATCGCACCGTATGATGTTCGTCAGGGTGGATTCACAGGTGGAGGTATCAATGCTGTTACTAAGAGTGGCACAAACAAATTTACAGGCACAGCTTATTTTTATGGGAACAACCAGAAGCTTATCGGCCAGAATGAACCTATAGTAAACAACAATAGTCCTGTTGCAAAACAGCAGAGTTATCAGGCTGGTTTCAGTGCAGGTGGACCGATTATCAAAAACAAATTATTTTTCTTTTTAAGCGGGGAAATCACCCGACAATCTTATCCGCTGGCTAACGTACCGGGAACCGCAACATCAAATATCACTGTCGATGAAATAAACAGAGTGCTTGCAGTTTTAGACAGGGTTGCTCCATCATATGATCCGGGAAGCTATCTGAATCTTAACAGCGAAACAAATAGTAACAAAATTCTTGCAAAAGTCAACTGGAACATAAGCGACAAGCATAAGTTAATCCTGAGGCACAGCTACACATATGGTGAGAATATCAATATCAGCCGTACAGCAAATGCATTGCGTTTTGAAAATAATGGTTACCTCTTCCCGAGTACAACCAATTCAACCGGTCTTGAACTTAACAGCATCCTGGCTAACAACATATCCAACCGTTTCATGCTTGGTTACACCACTGTTCTGGATGATCGTAATCCGATCGGTGCTGATTTCCCGACAGTATACATTAACCTTACCGGTGGCAGATCAGTAACTCTTGGAAGTGAATATTCTTCAGTAGCCAATTTGTTGAAACAGAAGATATTTTCAATTGACGATGAATTCAGCATTTTCAAAGGGAAACATTCAATAACCCTTGGGACACATGATGAATTCTATTCGGTTTATAACCTTTTTGTTCAGAATATTTTCGGGAGTTATGCCTATAATTCACTGGCTAATTTCGAAACGGTTGGAACAGCAGGTGAAGTAGCGCCTACCTATTATGCAATAGGGTATTCATTCGATCCGACTGATAATCCTTCTCAAAGCAAGGGAGCAGCTGACTTCAAAGCCATGCAGTACGGTTTTTATGCACAGGACGAATACCAGGTAACGAACAGACTTCAGGTGACTGCCGGTCTTCGTGTTGATATCCCCGTATTCCCCGATAAACCAGGAGCAAATGATGCATTTAATGCTGTATATTCAGTATCAGATGGAGTTTCTACAGGCACTATTCCAAAAACAAGGCTTATGTGGGCGCCACGTCTGGGATTCAACTGGGATGTATTCGGAAATAAAACAACCCAGCTAAGAGGTGGTACAGGTCTATTCACAGGCAGGGTTCCTTTTGTATGGATTTCAAATCAGTTCTCTAATAACGGTGAACTCAACGGTGCATATAGTGTAGGTAGTTCATCCTCCAGTGCAAGCCCCATAACCAATCCTGCCGGATTAAAATTCAACCCCGATCCTTATACTCAGAAACTAGCTGAGGATTTAGGCAAAGTAGCCGGAAGAGGAGCAATAAATGTTGTTGATAAAGACCTGAAATATCCCCAGGTATTCAGGACAAATATTGCAATTGATCAGAAACTCCCGGGCGGTATAATCGCAACTTTTGAGGCTATCTATAGCAAAACTTTCAACAATGTTAATTTCATTGACCTGAACAGAAAGGTTGATCCAAACTTTACGTTTGCCGGTGTTGATCAGAGACCACGTTATTTTACCTCAAGAGTCGATCCTAACTATGATGAAATCGTAAAATTTGAAAACACAAATTTAGGATACTCCTATAATTTTGTCGTCACATTGCAGAAACAGTTTAGTAAAGGGTTCGATGCTTCACTTTCGTATACTTATGGAAAATCAACTGACCTTAACTCAGGTACCTCAAGTGTTGCATATTCCAACTGGCGTTATGTAAACAATGTTTACGGTCTGAATGACCTTCGTCTGACCAGATCAAATTTTGACATGGGATCAAGGATTACAGGTTTTGTCTCCTATAAGCTTGAGTATGCAAAAAGTATGATGTCGACAATGGTATCACTCTTTTACAACGGACAATCAGGGCAACCTCTTTCGTACATATATAATGGTGATATGAATGGTGACGGAACAACTAACGACATGATCTATATCCCTGCCAAACAGTCAGATATCAACCTCATTCCAATAACTGGATCCAATCCAAGAACTGTAGCTGATCAGTGGGCTGCTCTTGATGCTTTCATTTCACGCGACAAATATCTTAGTAAACACAGGGGTCAGTATGCAGAACGTAATGCTGCAAGATCTCCATTCCAGAATGAATTTGATTTCCGTCTGATGCAGGAATTCAAAGTCAAAGTAGGCAATGAAACCAATAAAATTCAGCTGAGCTTTGATATCCTGAATGTAGGCAACATGCTAAGCAAATACTGGGGGCATTCTCAGTATGCCAGCAACCAGCAATTTTCTCTCATAAACTACAAAGGGCAGACTCCTACAAATACCAATGCTTCTGCTACTCCTACTTTCACCTACGATGGTTCAGGTCAGACAAACGGATACCCGTATTCATTATCTGATTTCAATTCACGTTGGAGAGGACAGATTGGTCTGAGATATATTTTCAATTAGCCTAAACAATAATTTTCACTTTAGGAGGCTGTCAGAATCTGGCAGCCTCTTTTTTTCCCGTAATCGGAAAGAAAAATTTAATCATTAATCTACAACCGGATGTCACTCGGAAACTGACAGACAGTATTGAACTTTAAGCATTATTATTTGTTTCTTTTAGATGTGGTCAATTGCTAACTTATTAGTATTTAGATACATAAATAAAAGTTAATAACTATGAGGTCAAATGTTAATAAACTTAAATTTTTACGCTTGCAATCAGTGATACGCTTGTTTAATTTAGCAATTACCCGCTTTGGAAATCAGTGGTCGTTTAATCTCATTAAAATCAGAGAATAACAAAAATATATGGAAGAACTATTTGTCCAGGAATCAGCTATTGCAATTGAAAAAGCAAAAAATCAGAATTCAGCACCCGAGGTGCAGAATTCCGGAGAAGGGAAAAATATTGAAAAGTCTAAGAATCAAGGACACGAAAAAGTAGTTTATTCTCACGATGAAGCTGTTGAAGAAAGTATTCAATACTTCAAAGGCGATGAGCTTGCTGCAAGGGTGTGGGCAAACAAATATGCTTTAAAAGATTCTTTCGGGAATCTTTATGAAAAGTCACCTGACGACATGCATCGAAGGCTGGCACGTGAAATACACAGGGTAGAGCGGAAGTACAAGAACCCTCTTTCTGAAGAATTGATCTACAGTGTTCTGAAAGATTTTAAATATATTGTTCCCCAGGGGGGCCCGATGACAGGTATAGGTAATGATTATCAGATTGCTTCTTTATCTAACTGTTTTGTGATTGGCAACGATGGCTCATCGGATTCATACGGAGGCATTATGAAAATCGACCAGGAACAGGTACAACTGATGAAACGGCGTGGAGGAGTAGGTCACGACCTTTCGCACATAAGGCCTAAAGGAACTCCTGTGCTGAACAGCGCACTCACTTCCACAGGTGTTGTCCCCTTCATGGAAAGATATTCCAATTCAACACGTGAGGTGGCTCAGGATGGCAGACGGGGCGCTCTTATGCTCTCAATCTCAATCAAACATCCCGACTCAGGAAAATTCATTGATGCCAAACTTGAGAGTGGAAAAGTTACAGGGGCGAATGTCTCAGTAAAGCTTACCGACGATTTCATGAAAGCTGTTGAAGAGAAAACACTCTTCAGACAACAATATCCGATTAATTCACCTAACCCGAAATTTGCCAAAGATATCGATGCCAGTCAGCTCTGGAGCAAGATTATTCATAATGCATGGAAATCGGCCGAACCAGGCGTATTGTTCTGGGATACAATAATCAGGGAGAGTGTTCCCGATTGTTATGGAGACCTGGGATATACAACAGTTTCTACAAATCCCTGTGGTGAGATTCCTTTATGCCCGTACGACAGCTGCAGATTGCTGGCAATAAACCTGTTCAGCTATGTTAAAAACCCGTTTACCCCGACAGCGGAATTTGACTTTGATCTCTATAAAGAACATGTTGGATTGGCACAACGCATGATGGATGATATTATTGATCTTGAACTTGAAAAGATCGATGTAATACTCGCTAAAATAAATGCTGATCCTGAGATTGAGGAGATAAAGCATGTGGAGAAGAACCTTTGGAGTAATATCAGGAAGAAATCTGAAGAAGGACGCAGAACTGGTATCGGAATAACTGCAGAAGGAGATATGCTCGCTGCACTCGGTTTGAGATATGGTACCGACGATGCTACAAACTTCTCGGTCGAAGTCCATAAAACACTTGCACTCGAAACTTATAAGGCATCAACCTACCTTGCAAAGGAACGGGGAGCTTTCACAATTTATGATGCGGAACGGGAAAAAAATAACCCTTTTATTTTAAGGATGAAAGAAGCTGACCCTGTTATGTATAGTAACATGGTTAAATACGGACGTAGAAATATAGCTCTGCTTACTATTGCACCCACGGGGACTACAAGCCTTATGACCCAGACAACTTCCGGGATAGAACCAATATTTTCCACGTTTTATAAAAGAAGGAGAAAAGTCAACCCTAATGATTTAGATGTAAAGGTTACATTCAAAGATGAGGTAGGTGATTCATGGGAAGAATTCAATGTTTTTCATCATAAATTTGTTGACTGGCTTAAACTTAATGGTTATGATCCGGATGAAGTTACCAGGATGGGAGATGAAGAAATTGAAAAAATAATAGCTAAGTCGCCCTACTATAAGGCTACGGCGAATGATGTCGACTGGATAGCAAAGGTTAAAATGCAGGGAGCTATTCAGAAATGGGTTGATCATTCAATAAGTGTTACTATCAATCTACCCGCTGAAGCAAAAGAAGAGCTGGTGAGCGAACTTTATCTTACTGCCTGGAAATCGGGATGTAAAGGTGCCACAGTATATCGTGACGGTTCTCGGAATGGAGTATTGATTGCAGGAAAAGCAGAAGCACGGCCGGAGAGGCCAAAACGTCCGAAAGTTCTCGATTGTGACGTAATCAGATTTAACATAAACGAAGAAAAATGGGTCGCATTTGTCGGCCTGAAAGAAAGTCGTCCTTATGAGATCTTCACCGGTATTGCTGATGAAGAGATATTCCCGATTCCAAAAAGTATTGTAAAGGGGAAAATAATAAAGATCAGGGATGAAGATGGGAAAACCCGTTATGATTTTCAATATACCGACAAATATGGTTATAAAAAAACTATGGGAGGGTTATCCCATATGTTCAAACCCGAATTCTGGAATTATGCAAAATTAATATCAGGTGTTTTACGGCACGAAATGCCAATTCAGGATGTCGTTAACCTGGTTACCTCATTAAAGCTTGACAGCGAGTCGATTAATAACTGGAAAAACGGAGTTGAAAGAGCTTTGAAAAAATACATACCAAACGGAACAAAAGCAAAAGGCAAGTGCGGGGAATGTGGTTCAGATAACCTTGTCTATGAAGAGGGTTGCCTGATTTGCAAGGATTGCGGATCGTCAAAATGCGGTTAGATTTTTAATACGGAGTCCCGTTTTTGGGGAATTATCATAAATCAGCAGGGTGCTTTTCTGAGCACCCTTTTTTATTTAAATACCTGACCATTGAAGAAGATCTGTCTAAATCAGAAAATTTCTCTATTCAACTCTCTGACAGTATTTTATCTTGTTGCTCTGATAAGGCCTCTTCTCAGATAAGGCGCTTTCATCTTTTTATCGTAATAATTGATCATATATCCCCTGGAAGGAGTAATACTGAATCCATAACCATTAAGTAATTTGATGAATTCTTTCTCATCGTTATTTTTATGATACGTGCAAAGCGCTATTTTAAAAGATTCACGGGTATTGAATACTTCATTGCAGCTTCCCAATACTTCTGATTCCGCACCGTCAACATCAATCTTCAAAAAAGTAATATCTTTTCTCTCATTATAGAAAGTATCAAACCTGATGTGTGAAGTATCGTTGTGAGTGGAAACATACTTATTTATGATTTCAACTTTTTCTGACCATGGCGCAAAAGTAACTCTGAGGGCGTCAGTCCACTCCTGATCATATTCGAAGATGTAGATCTTTTTAACCTTATCTACAACTGCCAGAGAAAAGTTACCCTCGGCGGCGCCAATATCTGCCAGGACATCATTTTTCTCAACTGTAAATGAATCTGTTAAATATCTGTGGGGACTTTTAAGGTCCTGCTCCCTTATGAGATCACAATAGGCTCTCCGGATCCTTTTCTCCTTCCATCTCTTTTTAAAATATAACCGTTTCCCCTCCTGCATAACATATCGCATTTTATTTTCCCGGTCATAAATGACTTCAATTTTGTCGGGGGAATAATTGTCATGAAATGAATATGGGAATATCCTGATCGTATTATTCTGAAGGTATTCAAGCACCTCTTTTTGTTCACCGTTAATTTCATTATCAGGTATGGAGGCAAAATGTTTAAGGATATTATTCCGGAGTGTTTTTTTCAGAATAACAGTCCTGAGAGGCTTTGGTACTAGTACACGATAGATAGGGAAGATAAACTTATTCATAAAAAAGATGGATTAACTCATTCATTTTATCACTCCAAGTTCCTTTCCTATCTTTTTGAATGCTGCGATTGCTTTGTCAAGATGCTCCCTTTCATGAGCAGCAGAAAGCTGAACTCTTATTCTAGCCTGGCCTTTGGGCACAACGGGGAAATAGAATCCGACAACATAAACTCCTTCTTTAAGAAGTCTTGCAGCAAAGTCCTGTGATAATCTGGCATCATAAAGCATTACAGCACAAATTGCCGATCTGGTCGGTTTTATATCGAAACCCTGTTTTTTCATACAGGTAATAAAGTACTCCGAATTATAGTGAAGCTTATCCTGAAGAGCGTTGGTTTCGGTCATCATCTCAATCATTTTTATACCCGCTGCAGCTACCATTGGTGGAATAGAATTTGAAAAGAGGTAGGGTCGTGATCGTTGTCTCAGGATCTCGATTATCTCTTTTTTCCCGGTAGTAAAACCTCCTATAGCTCCTCCGAATGCTTTTCCCAGAGTTCCGGTAATGATTTCAACTTTGCCTTTAATGTTAAAGAGTTCAGTAACTCCTCTTCCGGTCTTCCCTACTACTCCTGCAGAGTGTGATTCATCAACCATCACCATTGCATTGTATTTATTTGCCAGCTGAATAATTTTATCGAGAGGCGCTACATTTCCATCCATAGAGAATACGCCATCGGTAACTATAAGCCTGAATCGCTGATTGCCTGCAGCCTGAAGTTGTTTTTCGAGATCTGCCATATCGGCATTTTCATAACGGTATCGCTGAGCTTTGCAAAGACGAACACCGTCAATGATTGAGGCATGATTCAAAGAGTCAGAAATAATTGCATCCTCTTCGGTAAGAAGTGGTTCAAATACTCCGCCATTCGCATCGAAGCAAGCTGCATAAAGGATGGAATCTTCAGTGCCAAAAAATTCCGCAATCTTCTTTTCAAGCTCTTTATGAAGATCGGTAGTCCCACAGATAAATCTTACCGACGACATTCCATAACCATGATTGTCGAGAGAGGCTTTTGCGGCTTCAATAAGTGAGTGATCATTGGACAGTCCGAGGTAATTATTTGCACAGAAATTTAATACCTTTTGTCCTGTGTTCAATTCTATTTCTGCACCTTGAGGAGATACAATAATACGCTCATTCTTGTATAAACCGGCTTCTTTTATCTCATCAATAATCCTGGTAAGATGATTTTGATAATTACTATACATATTTTGTCATTTTACTTCGTGTACCATTGTGATTCCCTTTGTGACCCTTTGTGGTTAATGGATTTTTTTACCACAAAGGGTCACTAAGTACAACACTAAGTTACACAAAGGGTTAAAATATTAATTTCAGTCCCAGTTCAATATTACTTTTCCGCAGTTCCCTTTTTCCATCTCGTCGAAACCCTTCTGAAAATCATCAATAGGAAAACGGTGTGTTATAACGGGATTTAAATCTATACCCCCGATAATCATCTGCTCCATCTTGTACCATGTTTCCCACATCTCACGGCCATATATTCCTTTTAAGGTTATTGCCTTGAATATAATATCACTCCAGGGAACTTCGAAGTTGGAAGGAAGAATTCCGAGTAATGATATACTGGAACCATTATACATATTGTTAAGCATGTCGACGAAGGCCTTTGGTGATCCTGACATTTCAAGACCAATATCAAATCCCCGCATACCCAGTTTCTTAACTGCGTCTGAGATTTTCTCTCCTTTAGATGGATTGACAGTAAGGGTAGCTCCCATTTTCTTTGCAATCTCAAGCCTAGTATCACTAAGGTCGCTGGCGACAATAAACCTGGCACCGGCATATTTTGCAATAGCAACCGCCATACTTCCAATCAGTCCTGATCCGGTGATAAGAACATCTTCCCCAATCAGTGGGAATGATAAAGCTGTATGGGTTGCATTTCCGAATGGATCCATAATTGCAGCCCATTCATCGGGGATCCTGTGATCGAGTGGAATGACATTGACGGCAGGCACTTTCACATATTCTGCAAATGACCCGTCGATATTGACCCCTATTCCCACGGTATTTTCGCAGACATGTTCCTTTCCGCGCCGGCAGTTACGACAATGACCACAGGCAAGATGTCCTTCTCCTGTGACTCTTTCACCTATCTTCAGGTTGGTTACTCCTGCGCCCATTTTTTCGATATATCCCATATATTCATGACCAATAACCATGGGTGTATGGATTGTTTTTTTTGCCCAATCATTCCATTCATAAATATGAAGGTCGGTCCCACAGATTGCGGATTTACTCACCTTAATAATGACATCATTCAAACCCGGTTCGGGAACAGGAACCTCCTGCATCCACAAACCTTTTTCAGGTCTGGCCTTAACAAGTGCTTTCATTTTATTCATAAAGAGATAATTTTATTGCTGCTAAATTAATACAAATCCGGGGTTCAAAACCTGATTTTTGTAATAGTATCAGTGTAATTGAGCAATAGAATCTGTCTTTAAGCCAACCATTTCGAAAATAAAGAGATTTTTTACTGTCACTCCGTTTCTGATGATTGGTATAGTATCCTTTGGAATTATCCCTGAGAATAAATTTGAAAATCCTTCAGGGTCATAGTAATGCTGACTGCTGCTGATGAAATAGATCCGGTCATCTGACGTTATATTCCGGGTTTTATTTATCCAGTAGTACTTATGGATTGCTTCAATATTGCCCAGGGCAATAAGATCAATATTCAAAGGATGGGCAATGTAAAAATCAATGTGAGCAGCAGGGAACCATTTATTTTCGATTAGCTTAACATTTTTGACATCCCTGTTATTTATCTTTTCCTTCAACAGGAACTGGCTGAATTTACTTTTTGCCTGCTTCCAGCCATACATATCAAGTGTAAAATCATTATTTCCGAGATTTGTGGGATCAGAACTCCTTTCAGCCGGAAAAATGATCCCATACCTGATTTGAATTGTCCCGGCTACGAGTATTAAAATAAAGAGGATATTCGCACTGAGTATCGTATTGAAGACTTTCTTACTCTGTTTTTCATATAGATCAGAAAGCCATTCACTGCCAAGTATTATCAAACAAATGAAGACAGGACCTGTCCAGTGAGGCAGAGTATTCCTGAACAGTGAAATAAATGTGAAAAGCAATATCATCGGAAGCGAAAGATAGACCAGCAGTAAATGCAGATCACTGAGTTTCTCTCTCTTTTTCCTGAGCAATTCTGATAATGCAAGAATAAAAACAACAAACAAAACAGGATTCTGGTAGAAAAACTGACCAAGGTTGAATTGAAGGAAGGTTTGCAGATTTATGGGATCATGGAAAAGATCAATCCTGCCGCTATGATAAGTGAATGTGATAAAGTTATTTTTCATATTCCAGTAAAGAACAGGCGTCATCATGATAAGTGTAACCAGAATACTTAAATAAAATACTGGTTTTCTTAACCATACCCTGTTATGAAAAAGAATATAAAGACCAAATCCGAACCATAAAAAAAGAGAATGATATTTGCTCAGGAATGCCAGTCCTGTAAAAAGACCAAAAAGAAGGACATTGTGATAGTCCTTCACTGAAGGATTTTTAACTGTAATTGCAGGCAGCCCGAAGTATAAAGCCAGGAGTATAAAAAATGTCTGAGGGGTATCAGGTAAAATAAAAAGGCCGCTTATTATATTGAAGTAAAAAGAAGAGGTGAAGAGCAGGATTGCGATAATTGCCGCTCTGCGTGAATATAATTTCTTAACGAGAAAAAACAATAAAAATATATTTAAGGATGACAGGACTAAAGATCCCAGTCTCATGAAAATTTCACTTTCAAGTCTTAGATTTAATGTAAAGAGCTGAATTGTCAAGCCAACCATAGGAGGATGATCGAAGTGGCTCCAGTCGGGGAACAGGGCATATGTCCAGTAGTAGACTTCGTCGTTTCCAAGCTCAAGTATTCCTGCAGGGATGACTTTAATGATCAGATTGACTGCCACGATAAGTGCGGGAAAATACCATTCGTTTGCTTTGGATATTCTGTTGAAGCCTGATGATAACTTAGCCATACAGGTAATCTTGAATAATTACAAGCTGGAAGTTACTAAAATCTTTCTATATACATGTGTTTGTCTATCTTTGCATTTATATTAACAGATTCAATAATAATATGAAACAAGTACGTGTACGTTTTGCCCCGAGTCCGACTGGTCCATTGCATATCGGTGGTGTAAGAACGGCTCTTTATAACTATCTTTTTGCAAAGAAGAATGGGGGGACATTTATTCTGAGGATCGAAGACACTGATCAGACAAGATTTGTTGAAGGTGCCGAAGAGTATATTATGGAATCGCTTAAATGGTGTGGAATAATTGTTGATGAGGGAGTAAGGGAAGGTGGAAAATTTGGTCCATATCGGCAGAGTGACAAAAAGGAAATATTCAAACAATATGCGGAGAAGCTGATAGACAAAGGTGATGCATATTATGCTTTCGATACGCCGGAAAAACTTGAAGCTCTGAGAAATGAATCAGAAAGATCGTGGAAGACATTTAATTATAATTCTGAGTTACGTGAAAATCTGATCAACTCGCTCACTTTAAAGGAAGATGAATGGAGATCAAAACTTGAAAAGGGAGAACCTTATGTTATCCGTTACAAAATGCCTCAAAATGAAGATATTCATTTTGAAGATCTTATCCGTGGGGAAATAGTTGTTAATACCTCAACTCTTGATGATAAGGTTTTGTATAAGTCAGACGGTATGCCGACTTATCATCTGGCGCACATAGTTGATGATCATCTTATGGAGATCAGTCATGTGATCCGGGGGGAGGAGTGGCTTCCTTCATTACCGCTTCATATTTTGATGTACCGGTCATTTGGTTGGGAAGCTCCTCTTTTTGCCCATCTGCCTTTGCTGTTGAAACCTGATGGTAAAGGTAAGCTGAGCAAACGCGATGGAGATAAAATGGGATTTCCGGTATTTCCTCTTTACTGGCCATATGGGGAAACCGCAAAAGGGTATCGTGAAGAGGGATATTTTCCTGAAGCATTTATTAATATGCTGGCCTTGCTTGGCTGGAACCCGGGAACTGAACAGGAAATATTTACAATGGATGAACTGATTAATGCTTTTTCGATTGAGCGGGTCGGAAAATCAGGTTCCAGGTTTGACGCTGAAAAAGCAAAATGGTTTAATCATCAGTATCTGCAAAAAAAATCCAATAGCGAGCTTGCAAAGGAATTCAGGGAGATTCTGAGAGCGCAAGGTTTTAATGATGATATTGTCAGACTCGAAATTCTTATAGAGTTGGTAAAAGAAAGAGTCAGTTTTGTAAAGGATATCTGGGAACAGACTGATTTCTTTTTCAAAGCCCCGGAGTCATATGATCAGGAAGCTGTAAAAAGAAGGTGGAAAGAGGATTCCGGAGTAATTCTCAGCGAATTAAAATCTCAATTAGAGCTGATAAGTGATTTTTCTGCGGCAACTGTTGAACCAGTCATTAAAGCATGGATTGAGGAACGAGGTTACAATACAGGAGCTGTTATGAACGCTTTCAGACTTGTAATCGTAGGCGCTTTAAGAGGGCCTCATATGTTTGACATTATAAGCTGGATTGGCAAGAATGAGACCCTTAAAAGAATTGACACAGGAATTAATCTTTTATCCGTGGAGAACTGATGCATCTTCCGAAATCAGGTGACTTTATAGACATCCATGTTCATGGTGGTACTTCTTCTCCGGGAATATTTATTCTCGAAAGTCTCATGGCACATGAAGGGAAAACACCCGATGATATCGCAGGTGTTGCATTTACCTATGGTATACATCCGTGGTTCCTAAATGAAGAAAATCATAAACAACTCTTAAGTGCTGTGGAAAACACCGCTTGTCTGCCCGATGTAATAGCTATTGGCGAAGCAGGCTTTGACAGGCTGAGAGGACCTTCTATGCAACTCCAGCGATTGGCTTTTGAAGAACAGATTGCAATATCTGAAAAATTAAGGAAACCTGTTGTAATTCATTGTGTAAGAGCATGGGATGAACTAATGGCAGCTCAAAAAAAACTTAAACCGAAAATGTCCTGGCTTGTCCATGGGTTCAGGGGAAATGTCACACTTGCGTCACAACTGTTATCAAAAGGTATTTATCTCTCTTTCTGGTTTGATTTTGTCCTCAGACCCGGGTCGGGGCAATTAATAAGTCAGCTGCCGGCAAACAGGATATTTCTTGAAACTGATGGAGCAGATGTAAATATCATGTCAATTTATGAGAAAGTTGCTGTCGATCTCAACATAAGGGTTGATCAGTTAAAGCAAATAATTATCAATAATTTTAATACCTTTTTTGGAATTGAATAATCCTTTGTGAACCTTAGTGTTCTCCATGTGGTAAAAATTGAATTAATTTACCACAAATGATCAAAAAGGGAAATCAGAGTAACACAAAGAGAAGAATATTAGAAATCACTATGACCGATTGGCTGAAAAGGACAGAATTGCTTCTTGAAAGTGAAAAGCTGGACAGGCTTAAAAAAGCCAATGTCCTGGTTGTAGGGTTAGGTGGAGTTGGCGCTTTTGCTGCAGAGATGATATGCAGGTCGGGCGTGGGAGCAATGACAATTGTTGATGGTGACAATATTCATACAACAAACAGGAACAGACAACTGCCCGCTTTGAAAAGCACTGAAGGTCTGGCCAAAGCTGATGTAATGGGTAAGCGGATAATGGATATTAATCCTGATATCAAACTTACTGTCATCAGGGAATATATTAAAGATGAAAAAATAACAGCCGTCTTGGAAAATGATTTTGATTATGTTGTTGATGCAATAGATACTTTGTCTCCCAAAATATTTCTTATTTATCATAGTCTACTGAAAAAGATCCCACTCGTGAGTTCAATGGGTGCCGGTGGAAAATTTGATCCTTCCAGAATCGTTATTTCCGATATTTCAAAAACGACCGATTGTTCCCTTGCCCGGATTTTGAGAAAGCGCCTGCACCGGCTCGGAATCAGGGAAGGCTTCACTGCTGTTTATTCACCGGAAACAATAGACAAGAGCAAGATAGTTGCTACCAATGGTGAACAAAATAGAGCATCCATTGTGGGAACAATTTCCTATATGCCTTCTGCCTTTGGGATAGCATGCGCTTCAGTAGTTATACGCGATCTGGCCGGCATTGAAAGATAAAATTCAGTTTTTCCCAAACCGCGGCTAATAATTAGTTATCAGGTAAATAGCTTGACTACAATTGCAAATTATGCTATAGCAGGATTCATTTTGTTTAATCAAAAATTTTGAATATTTTTAGTCGCATAAACAAAGTAAACCCTTCAGGAAACCAATGTGAAATGAAATCATACATATCAAAGATTTCTTCAGATCTTCCGGTAATTCTTCTTGCAATATTCAATATTCTTATTCATCTGCTGGTAATAGGCAACCTCGAGTATCACAGGGATGAACTTCTTTATTTTTCCCTGGGGGAACATCCGGCATTTGGATTCGCTACTGTTCCACCTATGATAGGATGGCTGGCCTGGTTACTTCAGATTATACTGGGGCATGGCTTATTTGCTGTCAGAATTTTACCCGCACTTATGAGCGGCGTGATGATTTTGCTTATCGCAGCTATTGCAAAAGACCTGGGAGGATCACGGTATGCCAGGTTTTTATCGGCAACTGGCTTTACGATTGCCGGATTCGGTCTGAGGACATTTTCACTCTATATGCCCGTCTTTCTTGATGTCTTTTTCTGGACGTTAGTAATTTTTTTACTGCTTCGTTATGTAAACTCGGGGAAAGAAAAATACCTGCTCTATTTTGGTATGGCGGCAGGATTTTCAATATTGAACAAATATCTGATAGGGGTTCTTTTTGCAGGCCTGTTGGTAATAGTTCCTTTTACCCGTTATCGAAATGTTTTTGCAAAAAGAATGTTCTGGTTAGGAATAGCAGCCGGATTTTTAATATGCTCCCCAAATATTATCTGGCAGATAGTGAATAAACTTCCGGTTCTAAATCACATGGCCGAGCTTGAGCGCACACAACTGGTTAATGTTAATAAGGTAACCTTCCTTGCCGAACAACTTATGATGGGTTCATTTGCATCGGTTCTTACCATAGCCGGGCTCATTTTTCTTTTTACAGACAGGAGAGTTGTAAAGTATCGTTTCCTTGGATTACTGGTAGTCTTTGTTGTTGTTGCTCTGATGCTTTTAAGGGGTAAAAGCTATTATACCATTGGAGTCTTCCCATTCCTTATTGCTGCCGGAGCGGTTTCATTCGATTACAGTTTGAAAAGAAACTGGGCAAGAATTGCTTTACCTGTTATACTTGTAGTGCTTACAATACCGGGAGTTCCGGTGGGACTGCCTGTATTTAAAGAGGAAGGGCTGGTAAATTATTTCCATATTCTTGAAACAAAATATGGAATAATAATTGGAAGACGGTTTGAAGACAACTCAATACATTCCCTGCCTCAGGATTATGCCGACATGCTGGGATGGGAAGAACTTGCATCTATTACTGATAAAGCCTACAGAATGATAACTGATAAAAAGGCAAGCTTCATCTATTGCGAAAACTACGGACAGGCAGGTGCTATTACGATTATAGGAAAGAAGTATGGTCTCCCCGAACCAGTTAGTTTTAATGAGAGTTTTCGTTACTGGATACCAAAAAAGTTTGATCCGGATATCACATCATTTATTTATATTAACGGAGAACTCGGCAAAGATGTTCGGCAGGAATTTAATAAGATTATCCTTGTTGGGAAAATTTCCAATCCTAATGCACGGGAATACGGAACACAGGTTTACCTGTGTGAAGAGCCAATAGTAAGCTTTAATGAGTTCTGGAAGAGGAGATTGGAGAGACTCTCTACTGACTAATCCAGGCTGCATTCTTACCTCCCGATCCCCCCGGATTGTGCATTTGATCCCTTCCTTTAAAAAGAATTAAACCCATAGAAATCTTAATATTTTATATTGTTCATGTATTCCAAATAATTCCTAAGCATGATATCTGATTTTATCTGATGTTTGTCTTTATAATGATATAAGAGCAATTTATAAGAGTTTATAATTTGAAATTATGAGACCATTTATTTTATCTGAAACGAACTGGAAGACAATAAAAGACAAAAAAATCGACCTTGCTGTATTACCCTGGGGTGCAACAGAGGCGCATAATTACCACCTGCCTTTTGCCACAGATAATATTATGGTTGATAAAATTGCTGAAGAATCTGCGGAGGTAGCATGGAACAAAGGCTCCA
>DCFT01000077.1:11848-12256 GCA_002319885.1 Bacteroidales bacterium UBA1797 | reverse complement strand
ATGTGATCGACGAGATGCTGGACGAGAGCGAACAGGATGAAATCCTGGATTATTTCAAGGGTTGTGAGACCAGCAGCCTGCAACTGGCCCAGCAGGAGCTCGCCGACGGCAACTACACCTGGGAGCAGCTCAAGCTGATGCGGATCAAATTTCTGAACACCTATGGAATGTAAGATTCCGTTAGTATAGAAAATCCGCTGAAACGACAACCATTCAGCGGATTTTCAGTTTATTATAGGGTTGTTTTCCTTTGGGAGAATTGGGAAAATCCCCTATTTTTGCTGCCCCGCCAGAGGCGGGGGCTGGCCGCCGGAGCTTCAGTGCAGGCGGTCCGGTAAAAATGATTCAAGGGTCCGCCTTCGTTATAATGTCGGCGGATAAAAGGTGCGGTAGCTCAGTTGGTAGAGC
>DCFT01000077.1:0-11575 GCA_002319885.1 Bacteroidales bacterium UBA1797 | reverse complement strand
AGGACTGAAAATCCTTGTGTCGGCGGTTCAATCCCGCCCCACACCACAAAATAAAAAGATAAGGCCATGTAAATGAATAATTTGCGTGGCTTTTTTATTTGTGAGAGTACAATTCAGGGGACAGCAATAGTATTCCGGAAATTTTCTTCTTCTAAGAGTTTTTTTATGGGTGGGTGCGCGTGACTGTGTTTCCGCTCACTGGCCAGGGTCCCCCATAATCGTTTTCCAGGCAATCCTGCTCTCCTTAATAGTATTAAATAGCTATACTCTCTAATTTTTAATTGACTGATTGCAATAGGGGTGAGTGATTTGACAATTTTCCAATACTCCTTTGCCACCATCCCGAACTCTGTCAATGTGGTCATATGAAACCGATTTAGACACATCGAGATATCCGTTGCAAATAGGGCATTTAGGAGCACTTTTTAATGCAGTATAAATGAAAGCGGCGCTCTTAGTTTCATCAGTAAAATCTACGGATGCTCTTGCTTCTGTACCAATAATTACCTTGCCTATAACTCCTCCCCATGACACGATGGAATCTTGGGTTATTTCCTGACTGTTTTTTGCAGCGTCATAAATCCTAGACAAAATTTGAAAATAATTGCTCACCCTTTTTCTAGAAGAAGTCTTCTGCAAGACTGTTGCTATTAGGTCTTTATTTGCAATCAATGTGCTTTCAATTACTTCTCTTTTTAATGTAAACGTCTTGAAAAATTGAGAATCATTGTTGCTTATTTTTTCACTTATCAACATCGCGGTTCCCAAAAACATTGGAATTGAATGTATACCAGAAGGGCCATAAAAATAAACGGCCGGATGAAGACCTAAAGATCCACTTGAATTGCCGGTAATTCTTTTGGCTAATTTAAGACCCTTTAGTATAGCTTCCTTGGTCGCGTCTCCAGTTTCATCATCTGTTCCAAAATCGATTTTTACAACTTTATCATTTTGCGAAATATTCGCAATGGAAAAATATTCAATTAAGATCTGCAAAGCTGCTCTTATACCTTTTGCACCACCCAATGGTAAATCCAATGTCTTAATAGGAGACGTTATTTCAGGATCAAATAATGTTGAATGCAAATCCTTTGAATTTGTTTCAATTTCTGAAATATTCTCCTCTGTAAATCTTGACCAATATTTATGTCCCATACCAGCCCTGATAACAGCTCTAGATGAGATTGCGATTGGGCGTTTGCGATATTTTAACAAGGATTCCTCAATAGAATCCAAAGGGGTTCCCTGTGTATTAATTCTAAAAAAAGAACTCTCCGCCTTTTCGACATCCCCTTTTACCCATTGAATGGGTAAACCGCGCGAAATTACAGAAGACACCTTTTGGTCAATTTGAGCTGTATCAATTTTTGTTTTAAAATGTTGCCAAGAACCAATTTCATCAGAAATTAAATTTCTTGTCTTAACTGCAGCTGCTTTTTGATTTTTTGATATTGCATCTCCAAAAAACTTCGCTGAGATAGGACCGTCTCCATAATCATCTTCAACCCAGGACCTTAAAACGCTGAGTCTATGACCGCCATCAATTACAAAAAGGTATGTTTCAGACTGCCATAAAATAACGGAAGGAATTAGTTCCCCTGTAATAAAACATTCAAGTAACGACATTACTTGATGAGGAGACCAATGACTTGTCTCCCTTTGAAAGTCAGGTTTTCTGAGACTTGGACCAACCAAACCCTCTTTTGTAAAATCGCGAATAGAAATTGTTGAAATATTTTCGTAATTGGATTGATTGCTTGATTTTTGGGCTAGATCAGCTCTTCCAATCATTGCATCAAGATTTACTAAAAGACTTTTTGCTGGCATAATTCCTAGTTTTAATTTAATCAGCTGTATCTTTTTATATAGCTCAAAGCTTGCCCTTCTTTCAATTGATAAATCACTAGAACATTTTCTTCATTAATAACCGATTTTTTCAATTCTTCCCCAGGGAAAGCATTTGGATCCGTTGAAAGCATAAAGACATGAAACATCCCTGGGATTATCAAATTAATGTTGATAAATCCCTTCGTATTATATTGAATTGGTTCAACAATTAAGTCCTTCGGAACACTCATGTCTTTTAAAAAAGAGCTGGTGAAGAATGGATAAACATAGTATTCTTTAGGTTCGCTGGTTAAAATCATTTCCCTCAATTTATCAGCATGTTCTTTAAGGTTAACGTTTTTGAACAATGGTCTTGAAGAAATGGACATTCTCCATAAAATTGACAACATAAATAACTTATATTTTTTATAGTCCACGTTGTTGCATATCCAAAACTCTTCATTTTTCTCCTTTACAAATCCATCACAATTTGGATTATATATTCCCTTTTCATCTCCAAATAATACAGCTTTTCCATATTCTTCAAGTTTTCCGAGAATTTCATTATCACATTTGGCACATAATATATCCGTTTCATAATCACCTGTTAAGATATATTTTGGACTTTTGTTGCCGACTAAATCTGTTAAAGTAAAAGTATATATTTGATGCTTTTCATTGTACATATTACTTTGTCTGAACATGAAATCAGGTATAATATGAGATTTCTTTATCAAGAGCTTTTCTTCATGACATAATTTACATTGGGCCATAAATGAGTTTCATTTGGAAGTTAAATTACCGTAGGTCAAATGTTTCTCAACATTTTCACTTGATCAGCGCATCTACGCAACGTAAGTCTAAATTTACACCGCTTTTTCATTAATGATGCCACTAAATAAAAATGGCTCCATTAAAAAACTGAAAGGCAGAACTATCTTTTACCGGTTTGATGAAAGTATTTGAAGCTAAAATTACAAATCGTATGTTTCAATTTAATTCTACACTTTGTCGAAGTATTTTATTAAACTATTTCGTATAGCTGATTCTCAGAAGCCAAAGCGCACCGCATTTACTCAAGCTGCATACCGCTGTTTTCCTTTATACAGGCGGCAAGGTCGGGACGGCTTTGTTTTATAATACTATCGAAAGCATTCTGAATAAATGGAGCGACAAAATATTCCGAACCCCCTTCGGGTTGCATTCCGCAATCAAGCGCATCCAAATAATCGCTTGAAGACATGTAGTGCGGGTTCAGAATAAACAGGTATGAGAAGTGCAAAATAAAAAGGTCTTTCATGTCTTCTGAAAGACGATTCAAATAAATACAACGGTTCTTATTATAAACGGTATTATCATTAAGCATCATATAAAAAAATAAGTTGTAATGTATATGATTATTGCATCGCTCTCTTATTTTAGCGTAACGCTTGTCCTTTGAAACAAGCTTATTCACCTCTTCTAATTTTTTACTTTTCTCCAAGTATTGCTTCATGATGTTATACTCAGGAAGTTTTTCATTTCCATTAAGCCATTTGTTGATCTTTTCAACGACGAGGTTTTCTATGCTGAAATTATCTTCTAAATAACAAATCTCATAAGCATTGATAATTATCGAATCATGATACTTCCGCAAAAGAGCATATGCATCATTTATTCGCCCGTTTACCAACAACAATCTGATTGACTCGATTGTACCCTGCATCGAAGTAAAGATGTACGTATCAAAATTTAACGCCGCCGTTCCCATCGACACAAAGTGCATGATGGAGGTTGACAAAGAATCGTAAAACTCTTCATAAGTTTTTAATGCATTAAAAACCTGGTGTTCTGAATATTTTCTATCGGTAATCTGCACGACTGTATGACTCTACATGAAAAAATCTTTGTTTAAGCGGAAATCTTGCTTTTGCTAAATCATGAATTTGCTGCTTTTATTCTTTCGTACTCCGAAAGTAAAAATGAAATATAACTTATAGTAAGATTGTAATATAAACGTGCCTCGCTTTGCGATGTTGCCACACCTTCCTTTAGGTGCATGCCGTGCCGAATGCCGCCGCCCACAGGAGCAGATAAATATCCGTGAAGATTCTTGATCCAGCCGATAATTTGCTCCAATGCGGTGCCCTGTTTATTGCCTTTTAGTTCTTCAATAATCTTATTAAAATATTTTCCTTCAATAGAGGTTTCACCATCATTCAAGCCCTGAAAGGCCGTCGTCACGGTTTCCAAAAGCCACAGTACCTCTTGCACCGCCTGCCTGTATCTGCCCTCAGCAATAAGTTTTTGCCCCTCGCTGATGGAAGCTTGGATCAATTCCCGAGCGCCCTGATCGAGTGAGACTGGAATGTCGGGCGGCAACGCCGTGACGTGAGATTTTTGAAAAACGAGATTGGGTGGTTCTACTCTATAGGGTGCTTCATAATTTGCGAGAATCCTGTTAATTAAATTGACATCGGGAGCAGGATAATCGTGTTCGCTTTTAAGGGTCTCACATGCATCATAAAATGCCTCAATAAACAAAGGTGCATTTTCAGCCGCAGAATCCATATAAGTATGCAAATCCGAATCTGCCCATCTTGCACTCGAACTCCAGGCTGCAGTAGTGCCGGATGCAGAAGCAAAATACTGTTTGAAATGTTCAAGTATTTTTTGTTCGCCTCGCGCTATCTTGCCAATCATGTCAGAAAAATCATTACTGACACCGCTCGGAATTTTTCCGGGTGAATCGAATCGCCAAGCGCTCTCAAATTTTAACATTGCCCTGTCCTTTATATGAATGATCAAGATAGCCCAAACCCAGCGAGAGTCAAAACAATATCAACTATTGCGGTTCTGGATTGTTAATGAGTTTCAAATTTGTTAAGCCAACATTGCAAACTCATGGCGCAATAAATTTCAAAAAGATACATTTCTTCGTCGTTTTCTATTGGCAAAAAGGCCAGTTTCTGTCGTAGCAGAAATTCTTTAGCAGGCGTAACATCAGCCTTGAAGTCAAAATGCTTTCTGCCGCCAGCATACTTTTCACCTTTGAGAATTTCATAGCGGATTAATCCGATATTATACGCCAGCGTAGATTGATTGTGACTATGGCCTTTCAAATGCTGTTGGATTCTCCCGATAACACCTTTCGAAATGCCGACATAAAACGGCGTATCTCCATATAGAAAAACGTAAAGACCTTTAAAATCTTTTTTTTTCTTTCCCTTCTTTGTCGCATAGTCACGCAACCATTTTTCCTCAATGAGGTTATCTGCAATGAGGTGTTTGGTTATAGCTACTTGACCTTTTTTGCCTGAGAAATAATTTTTAAGATCAAACGATTTTTGAGAGGGATTAAACCCGCTTAACTTATTTTCAAAATTGCTGACAAGGTCTGAAAACGATGTTTTATAAACTTGCTTTTGAGTAATGATATCCAGTATTTTCTGTTCCAGCTTTGTATCAATCATTTTTCACGATGTTTCTTTTTGTTTGAACGCTAGTCGGTTTTCTTAATGAAAATTTCTGTGATATATGGTTCATTTTCATTTTTCGTCTCAATGTACCTTTTGTCAAGACATATGACCTGTTTAATTAAATGGTTCATAAACTCCATAAAAAGATTTTCAAGGTTTGCTCCTTTCAGAGTGATGTTATGAGTTGTGAAGAACAGCATGATCGCATTTTCATCCGGTATATATTCACCCGACATCAGATATGAATAGTTTAAGGCGGCTTGTTTACCGCTTGAATCAATCAAACAAAGATTGCGTACATGCGCCTCTGCATAGAAGCGGTGAATGTCTTTAACATCTTCGGCTTTCGTTTCGTCTTTTTTCGAGGGGTCGTTCTCGTTAAACTTATCGAACTTATATGTCAGCAAAATCAAGCAGAACATTGCCATCAATCCCCAATAACTTATGAGCCGCCTTCAGAAAAGCAACATCGGGCTTTCTTTTTTTACTCATGATCTGAGACAGCTTAGGTTCCCCAACCCCTAATAGCCTTGCCAATTCTTTCTGCTTTATTTTACGTTCATACATTTTAAGCTCAATAAGGCCTTCCAGTGTTTTTGGAGCCGGGATTGTGTAAATGCTTTTTTCATATGCCTGGGCTGCTAAAGCCAGTATTCTAAGCTCTTCGGCTTCTTTGTCAGTTAAGTTGACTTCTCCCTTTTTCATCAATGCATCAATCTTTTTCATTATTGCATTATAGTCCTTTTCATTTTCGATCCGATAGTTATCGGATTTACCTTTACGATTTGCCATATACGATTTTTTTAAGACTACCAATCAGTAGCCACCTGGCCTGAATAGTTTAAAGGTCATCCAGGTTAACCTTATCATATTCTTTGTGAGTACCTATGAATTTTATATAAATAGTCCTCACCCGAAATATAATCCGGACAATTAAGCGATAGTCATTACCCTTTATATTAAACACATACAGATCATTACCAACCGCATCAACAGAATTGAATATCTGTCTCATTTCGTTGAAATTGGCCCAGTCGGATTTTTCCGTTATTGTGTACCAGTTATTAAGCTGGTCCTCTACATCCTTGCGCTGATCTGTATATTCCCTGATTGTTCTATAACTGATTATTACCACCGCCTTAATTGTTACTCAAAAATAGAACAAAAATTTCGCTTTTTGAAATTATATTTCAATTTTGGTAATTTAACGGGAACTTTAGCAAAGCAGAAGAATCTGCCCAATCAGGAGAACCTTTTTGTTGCTCAGCACTTATCTCCGGCTAATATTGAAGAATTTATCAGCTAATTATTTTGATAAACAGCCAGAACAAAAAAAGGAAAGCAGAATCATTATGACCAGGCACCTGCATAAGTAAACGGTCATATAAAGAATCGCTTTTTCAATTTACGTATTATTCTATCCTTTAATTCTGTATAAAAGAACAAACAACTTGCGATTTTGCACCGGGATTGAGTAACTGACGGCTTAGGTGGGTAGTTTGCGGTCTTTAGAAAGCAATTAGAGATTATTACCGTGCAGGGCCACTGATCCTGTCCCTAAACACCCGGCGCGAAAATATATAAGTCTTAATTATTGGCTTTTTTCCAATCATACAAATCCAGTGTAGAATTTTACTGTTACAGACCCTGCCACAAGTATCTCCATTCTTAAACCCTCATTCGCCATCCAGGACGTCCGGCACAACTAAGGGGGGAATTACTTCTTTCTTCCTGGAAATTAATTTTAATTCGACATTTATTTGATACGAAGCAGTGGCTTTTGATTCACTTGTAATAATGAGATTTTATTGAGCCTTAGACTAAAGAATCGATCGGTCGAATCCAGATTTTGAGTTTTTTACATTCGGGAAGACGGCCAAGATATATCAGGCCACTGGTGGTTTTGATTCGCCGCTTCAGCCCTTCCGTTGGCGCCGGTTCACTGAATGGAGATGCTGGGCTGTTTGTACTGGTTTGTGGAAGGGGGTCTGAACCGGGGGATGAAAAAAATTCTTCCGCTGACTGACCTGCTGTGATTTTCTGATGCAAATGGAAGCGGCGTGTTCTTGTCATTTTTCCGAATCCCGAATGCATTGGAGGATATGAAGTGAAATCAGTCATACCCCTTACCTGACCCGTTGTTATGGGTTCCTCGACCGGTCTGCTTTCGGAGTTCTTTTTCGGCGCATCCAGGAGCAGGTCAATATATTTTCCCTTCAGCGTTTCTGCAATAACCATTGCTTCCATTCCTTCTTTCAGCATTTTGATCGCTTCACCCGTCAATGTTCTGTAAAGAGCATACTGTTTTACCTTTTCGGGCACCATTTTGTACAGCGAAGCCGCGATGGGGGAAGCTTGCTTCAACCGGCTGCTGCTTTGGCGAAACCCTTTAAAGGCAGGATCCTTTTTGGTTCGCTCACCGGTAAGCGAAGACCCCCGCCGCCATATATTCTGATCAAAATGGGGAGAATAATAAAAGCACATCCTGAGGCCGGGATCGTTGCCGGTAATAATATTATTTGTTAATCGTTTAGCCATATGGACTCCAGGGAAGAACGAAAACCCGGCGTTTTTGGTATGTACCTGAAAAAAAATGTTTTATCGCCAATAGTATCCATCAGATCTGTACTTCGAGAATATCTTAACTGTACACATAAAGCGCAGTTTTGCCTTTATGCCTGCCCGTTTTGTGGTTGAACCGTATCCCATTGGAAAACCCAGCTGCCTTGCCCCCATTCCCCACACAAATTCAGCTTTATATGATACCGATGTGAGGGGTCAATCCTGATGGGTTTTGCAATCCTACAGCTATCCTATCGATATGCCTTCCATTTTCAATTTTACTGATATGAGTAAAATTTATCTGCTTTACTCTATCTATCAAAAATGAGACTTACTTCCAACAATTGAACCATCCGGTTTATAGGGGGTCGGGACAATAATCCTTGCACTTACAGACTGTTTGGGTTATATTTATTTCTGGAATTTAACACTGAAACACCATGAAAAATCTGCTTCCCGTTTTTCTCCTTAGTTTAATTTCTTTTAATGCCTTAAGTCAGCATTCGCAAATCACCGTTTCTGAAGATTTTAAGATTGTTGAAAAAGAATATCAGGACGAAACCATTGCTCATTCCATTTATCATAACAATTATTTTTTTTCGGCAACCAACTCCGGAATAGGAAGTAATTACAAATGGGCTTTTACTAAATTGTATGACATGAAATATGCCGTGACCGTTTCCAAATTCGACAAAAACATGAATAAAGTGAAAGATCTTGTGCTGGAAAATGGAGAAAAAGCATTCGGTCCCCTTATACCTCAATTGCTCTTACTGAACAATAAATTATGTCTGGTTTTTTTTCAGAGCGACAATAAATCTTCTTTCAATTTGTATTTAGCGCCTATTGACGAAACGAATGTTACGATGGGAGAAAAGAAGAAAATTTGTACTGTACAGCAGGACAATGTCGGGATTTTTAAATTGGAATCGGTCATAAATGCCGGAATCGTCTATTTCACCAATTCTGCTGACAATTCGAAAACACTGGTAGCCTGCAATACTTCCCCAAATAACATTCTGACGTTTGTTATAGATAATAATTTAAATATTCTCAGCCAAACCGCAATTCACACCAATAATGCCGGTTTCGAAATCACCTCGGCTGTCTTAACCAACGACAACCTGGAATGCATGGTCCTTACTTCGGAGCAGGAAACGAAAATAGTTTGCAACAGTGCGGACGGGAAGAAAATGGAAATGAAATTAAATCCTACCGCCAATTTAGTTCCGTATAATACCCGTGCGAATCTGTCAAATGATGGAAAGAGCATCTGGATTTATTCTACAAGTGCAATAATAGACCGGGAAGATAAGAGTTGTAATGGATTCCTGATATCCCAACTCGATTGCAGTACTTTAAGATTGTCAAAGCCACAAGCATATGAATTCAGCCCGGAATTTCTGGAGACGATTTATAATAAAGGTGCCGGTTTCAAGCATAAAAAGGAATTCTTTATTCATAATTTCAGACCACGTCTTATTGAACTGGACAATGGAACCCTTGCAGTGCTCGGAAGTCCACAATATGTAAGCGTATCGACCAGGGAATCGGCTCCTAACATGAACAATCAGACGCATATGGTATCAACGACCACTGCTGAAACCGGGCCTGTATTTGCATTTTTTCCCAATAAAAACGGAAGAACATTCGAGTATACCTTAGTTCCAAGGAATCTTACATTTTCAATGGGGCAAAACAGTGGATCGGGTGCAATTAAAGTAGTCAGCGCGCCCAATTTTTCGATTTCTTATGCAGGATTTACTGCCGCAAAATCGGGTGATAACATTATAATCATATATAATGACGGCAAGAAAGATATGGCGAAAGGAGAAAATGATAAAATTGCCGAAACGACTTCGCCAAAAGATATCATTCTGGCAGAAGCACTGATCAATAAAGACAAAAAATTGGAATACCGGAAAGAAATTGATCACAGTACGAGTTCCAGGTATACTTACTATTTGGGTAACACCATACCCACCTCAACTTCCTCAATCATCTTTCCAATTGGTAAAGAGGGATCAGGCTTCAATGCAAGAAAGACGTATTACACCAACTGGTGCTTTGTGGATTTGAGATGATTTACTGCTTGAAAAATTTTGTGGCATGGAAGTTCTTTCCCTGAGAAGCACTTAAAAAATAGTCACCCCTGTTCAACCCTGAAACATCGATGTTGAATACTTCAGTTCCGGTGACCAATGTTTTAACCAGCTGGCCGGAAATATTGAAAATCGAAACCTGCGCCGGTGCCGGCAAAATGATATTCACTGAACTATAGACCGGCATAGTGACATTCTGATAATGGAGTTCCATTCTGAACAGGTCATTTTCCTCATAACCGGTTTCGGAAGTGACCGGCCGGGGTGTGATGAGTGGAGTCAGAAGCTATATTATTTTGCTCAATTTTTATGACTTAAACCTATTAGGTTGGATTTCATTCATTTGACGAGAGTAAATTGCCCAAATTCTGTGATACAATTTGACTAAAATAGGACCTATTGTGTAACAATTAATTCAATATAATGCCCTAATTCTGTAACATGTTTCAGCGGGATATATTACATGAATTGAAGAAATGGCGGGCAAAAGACAACCGTAAACCACTCATTATCAGGGGACATACCTCATGGTGGCAAAAAAGACCGTTTCGCCTTTGGAGACAATGGGTTAGCGCATACAGCAGTTGAGAAAAAATTTAAAGCTGACCTGGCCAGGAAGATCGCCATCTCCCATACGCAGATGGCCCGCTACGAGATTAAAAATATCTACCCGACTGCAGATGTGCTGAAGAACCTGGCCGATGTGTTCGGCACAACCATTGATTTTTTGGTGATGGGCGATGGTGAAGGCAAAGCGCAAGCCTCTTTAAAAGATGCCGAGCTGATAAACCAGTTCAAAAAAATATCCGCCCCGCCCGATGAAGAAAAAACACTGGTGCTTAAAATGATCACCGCATACATTAGAGATTTCAATACCCAGCAGGCTTATGCGTCGTGATATTTTACTATTTTTTTTAAGAATACTGTCAGCAAAAATCATTACCTGTCTCGCACTTGATTGGTCTGTTAATTTCCAGAAAATCTATTTACTTATTAAGCACAGGCCCTTTATATTATCTGCGTAATGCAAATCATTTATTGTATCTCTCTCCAAACATATCTTTGTAGAGTCACTTTAAAATCTACCAACAGTTCTTTCTCTTTTTGATCCTCTTACAGAGGGGTTACCATGTTCCGGAATGAGGGGGTACCATCAACGGAATATACATCGTATCACCGGTCATGAGTTTAAGTACTATGCTGGGGCCAACCCTTTTATTGCCTGAGATATTGACGGCCCCATTCAGTTTGGAAGCCATTTGGTTGTTATTATCATTGCTGAAGCCGGCCGGTTTAGTGGCGGCCGTGGAGCTGACATTGCTGAACAGGGCGTTCTCCTTTGTGGCAGCGGCCGTTTCCATCGTCGCCGCATAAAAATCGGTCTGCTGTTCGGTGGTAAGCACACTGCGCACGCTGCCCAGATGGTCCCTCAGGAAATAATCATAAATATATTTCAGGTTGCTGATCGAGATGACCTGGGTGGTGTCGATCCGGACGGGACGAAGCCTTCCCTCCGGGTGGGAGATGAATTCCAGGGTATCATTGCGGTAAACATAATCTCCTGCGTAATAATAGTTCGTGGTCTTATTGGGACTGTTTCATTTTTTGCTAGTCCTGATCTTCCGT
>DCFT01000094.1 GCA_002319885.1 Bacteroidales bacterium UBA1797 | reverse complement strand
TTCATTTCTCCTCAACCCTCCTGATATATATCATATCTCCGGGAGGCATATTTCGCCAACAAAGAAGGTCAGTAATTGTTATGAGTTCTGTATTCGACCTAAAGTAGTTCTATTTATTAACTAAAACTTTGATATGATGGCTGCACATAATTTAACAAAAATCGCAGCGACACCGGGGAAACAGGACATCCTGATTACCAGGGAATTTAATGCCCCCCGTGAGCTGGTATTCAAAGCTTATACCGATCCGCAGCTTTACACACGCTGGATAGGTCCGAGAGAGGTCAGTACTAAAATTGTGACTTTCGAACCAAAGGTAGGCGGAAAATACAGGTACATACAGAGAGACAAGAGTGGAAAGGAATTCGCCTTTCACGGAGTTTATCACGAAGTGAAATCACCGGAGATGATTATTGAAACATTCGAATTTGAAGGTCTTCCGGAAAATGGACACGCTGCACTCGAAACTGTCAGGTTTGAAACAATATCAAATAATAAGTGCATGGTGAAATCAAAATCTATTTTCCTTTCACCCGAAGACCGTGACGGAATGATGCAATCCGACATGGAAAAAGGTATCAAAGAATCATTTGATCGTCTTGATGATGTTCTGGAGTCTGAAAAGAAGAAATAAGCCTGTGGGCAATTTTCTGTTTGTGACTTTTTAAAATTTTATGTAAAAAATAAATATTGTACGAGAGGGGTTTCCTGAAAATAATAACAAACAGGATACCTCTCTTTTCTTATATGGTTTTTCAAATGTTCAGCCGGGTGCATAACGATAATCTCCAATAGTCAATCCGGTCTCAGACAACAACCGTCTTCCAGCGTCCTCTTGAGAAGAGCCATAGAGTAACGAGGCCAACTGATGTCTCTGCATAAAAACATCCCCAGAAAACACCTGAATAGCCTTTGTTGAGGACCACTGCCAGCAGGTAAGCCAGAGGGATCTCAATGAGCCAGAAGAAGATGAGATTTATAATTGTCGGGGTTTTGGTATCACCCGAACCATTAAATGCCTGAACAGAAACCATCCACCAGCCATATACAAAGTAAGAGTATGACATAATGCGCAACCAGGTGGAACCAACGGATATTACTGCTTCATCGGCAGTAAAAATACTCATCAGATTACGGTTGAAAAAGAAATAAATGACTGACACCCCGATCAGAAATAACATATTATAAAAACCGATCTTCCATACGGATGATTCCGCACGATCGGGAAAACCTGCCCCAAGATTTTGTCCGACAAGAGTGGAGGCGGCGTTCGACATACCCCAGGCAGGCATAAGAGTAAACATTACAATGCGCAGGGCAATTGTTGATCCGGCAACAGCCTCACTTCCAATGGCAGCAAGGATTCTCATAAGAAAGATCCACGAAGTCATACCCACTAACATCTGGCCAACACCTCCCACGGATGTGCGTATTATGCCAATCATTATCTTAGAATCGATAATGATCTGGGAAAGCCTTATCCTGATATGTTTCCCTCCCCTGAACAGCAGCCAGAACTGCACAATTACACCGACAGCACGACCTGTTGTTGTGGCTATTGCAGCACCCTTTATTCCCAGTGCGGGTACAGGTCCCAGACCGAAAATAAGCAAGGGATCGAGCATAATATTGATTATATTGGAAATAAATAATATACGCATTGCAATGGCTGGGTCACCTGCACCACGGAAGATGGCGTTTATGACGAATATTAAAACTATTACAGCGTTGCCGCCAAGCATCCACTGGGTATAATGATATCCTTTCTCCAGCACCCACTCATCGGCGCCCATTAAGGTAAGCAGCTCCTTTGCAAAGAATATACCCGTAAATGCAAATGGAATTGAACAGATGACGCCAATGATTACTGCCTGAACGGCGGAGAGTGATGCTTTCTGACTCTCTTTTTCACCAATCCGGCGCGCCACAATAGCTGTGACAGCCATTGAAAGACCCATAGCCACCGAGTAAAGAAGAAACAGATAAGTCTCGGTCAGACCCACAGTGGCTATGGCAGATGCTCCCAGCTTACTTACAAAAAATATATCAACAACTGCAAAAGTAGATTCCATGACAAGTTCGAGGATCATGGGTACAGCCAGGAGAAATATCGCTTTATTGATATTTATCTGTGTATAGTTAGCTTCCGTACCCCTCATGGCATCCATGATGTCGCTCCATAATGAGCGTGAGACCTCATTACCCGCAGCCAGGTTTTGTATATCTTCAGTCATGTGTTGTCAGTTGTTTGTTTGTGACTAACAAATTATGAGGGGGAAAAGTTGGATGATGATAAAAAAGGTATGGGGCGTCAGGCATCAGGCATCAGGCGTGAAGCATGAGGGTGAAAACCTTAGATTACTTATATCCATTGCGAGGATCCCGATGCAATCGGGAGACGAAGCAATCCTTCTATCCCTGTAGATACACTATAAAGACAGACCGTACAATCTTCACTGCTACACCTTAGCCACTTAATTATTCCATCTTCCCATCAAGCCAGTGAATAATATTTAGAAGCAATTTATAATTCTCACCGGCATAATCCGAATTCATGCCAGCCTTTATATGATTCGGTCCTGCCAGCTGAGCAGAGAACATTGCAGCTTCTCCGAACATAACAACACGTCCTTTGCCATATTTCATGTAAGCACCCTGTGACCAGTCCCCGATCCTGGTATATCTTGTGTGGGAATCAAACACCCAGGCCGTATCAGTCTCCAGAAGAAGGTATCTGTTATCGAACCTCAGTATTGATGTTGCGCCGGGAGGAATTCTGATAGCCTGACCCGTGAATGTCACAACCTTGTTTATTGTCTCATCAGCATTTCTTCCATTTGTAATGGCGCATGAGGCAAGAGAACCGTCTTTTCTATAGAAAGAGATATCACCCGGACTGGAGGTATCGGCTGCAAATCCATTTGTGAAAGTAAATCCGAATGCAGCTGCGAGATCAGAGGCGGCACCACCAAAAGGCATGTGGTCGGCAATCAGAAAAAGAGATCCTCCATTCTCAACCCATTTGCGAACAGTCTCTGTCTCCTGAGCTGAAAAAGCCGACGGAGTAGGAACATACCAGTTTTCTGTATTGATTTTGTTAAGCGCATTGGCAATCACCAATATCCTCACATTCTTTAATTGCGGCAGGGTAAAGTCCCCTTTACCGCTATCAATTCTGTAACCATCAGAAATCAGCAGCCTGGCAAACGGAAGATACCTCCCTCCTGCCGTATGGAAGTTATTATGTCCCTGGTCTATAGTTACCACCGGACCTTTTCCTGAAGGATATTCAGGTTTCGCGATAAAGGGTCTGAAGCTTGTATCTGCTACCTGTTGTGAAAACATGTTTGCAGATAACAATCCTAAAAAGGAGATTAACAGGTAATATTTCTTTCTCATGGGAATGGAAATTATGTTGCTGCTATATTCTGAAACATAAAGATAGGAATTTGTGCGCAGCAGATCATTCCGTTTTATATCCTGCTGAAACCAGTTTACATGTGCGGATGTTGAATGCAATTGTACGGACGTTGCATGCAATTGTACGGAC
>DCFT01000210.1:987-3070 GCA_002319885.1 Bacteroidales bacterium UBA1797 | reverse complement strand
AATCTCGAGATTATTTTCGTAGGGCGCTCAAACGTGGGCAAGTCCTCTTTACTCAGAGAGCTATTTGGTGCCAGAGTGAAAATCGGAAGACGACCCGGGATTACACTTCGCCCTTCCCATATCCAAATATCGGACCTTTTAATTACGGATATGCCCGGATTTGGGTTTATGAGCGGCGTGAAGGAACGGAAGCAGGATATAGTTAAGGACAAAACAGTACATTATATAGAAGACAATTCTGAGAGGATTAAAATAGGGGTTCTTGTTATTGACAGTCCGGCCTTTTCTGAAATAGTTGACCGCTGGGATTCCAGAGAACAGATTCCTATAGATGTAGAGATGTTCGATTTTCTCAGGGAAGTCGGGATCGACACAATCGTTGCTGCAAATAAGATGGATAAGGTCAAAGAAAACGAATCTGAGATTCTACTTGATGAAATTGCGGAACGTCTCGGACTTGAGCCTCCCTGGCAAAATTGGAAGCACCTGATATCTCCGATAAGCGCCAAAAAAGGAGATTTAAAGGCCTTAAAAGGTCTTCTGAGGGATAGGCTGCATGAAATGAAAAGGGACGACCTGCTCAAGTATTTGTGATTTATTCTACCATTTTTACAGCAATCCCGAAAAAGAATATTTTGTAGCTGTCTTTATATATTACTCCAATCATCATATTTCAAACACATTTTTTAATTTTTGATCTTAAAAATTAGTTTTATGAAAATAAGAGCCAGAATCCAAGTCATTCTAAATAAATAGCACTTTAAAGATATAAAACTTTAATATAGGTTAACGTAGATGGTTTATGCTTGATTTATATGCACTTAGCAAATCCAAAAAGAGATTTTCCCTTGAAAATAATTAAAGTATGGTTTGGGAAGTTTATGGACGAAGCTTATTCTGTCTGTTTTGATGATTTATGTAGAAGGAAGCAATAATGAAAGTCGTAATTCCTGCAGCTGGAGCCGGAAAACGTTTATTTCCGCATACGCACACTAAGCCTAAACCGATGGTTTACATTGCCGGAAAACCAATAATTGGCCATATTCTAGATAGAATGATTGACCTTCAACCAGAGGAAATTATACTTGTTGTGGGTTATCACAAAGAACAGATAATTTCTTACGTTGATAGATATTATAAAGATATATTCAAAATTAGTTACATAGACCAGCAAGAAAGACTTGGTTTGGGTCACTCTGTGTATGTTACTAAAGAGAACGTAATTGGCTCGGAAATCATGATTGCACTGGGAGATATGATTTTCAAGTCCGGATACTTAGAATTTTATAAATTTCATTCTGATAATGGACAATGCTCAGGCTCAATTGGAGTTCGAGAGGTAGAAGAGCCAAAAAAATATGGAATTGTTGAGCTGGAACCCACTTCCTCCTGTATTAAAAGACTTGAAGAAAAGCCTGAGGAACCAAGCTCCAATCTTGGAATTGCAGGTGTTTATTTCGTAAAGGACACTCCTCTTCTTTTTGAAGTTCTCGATTGGATGATACAAAACGAAATAAAAAACAGAGGTGAATATCAGCTGACAGATGCTCTTCAGGAGATGATTCAGAGAGGAAGCAAATTCAAGACTTTTGAGGTGTCCAGCTGGTATGACTGCGGGCATGCAAAGTCATTGCTCGAAACCAACCAGGTGCTGTTGAATGAAAAAAATCCGGGATCCGTTCCACGGGAAGTATATGACTCTGTGATAATTCAACCTGTTGAGATAGGAGAAAACGTTAAAATTATTAATTCTGTAATTGGTCCATACACTTCCATAGCTGAAGATACGCTTATCACAAACTCTATTATTTCAAACAGCGTAATCGGCTCGAGAACCACTATCTCGAATTTAAACCTTGAGTCCTCGATCGTAGGTGACGATGCCAATCTTGTTGGAAAACACAATTCCCTTAATATAGGAGATTATTCTTCAATAGAGTTTTAGGAAGGATACTATGAAATCAATTGTTACAGGTGGAGCAGGTTTTTTGGGTTCACATCTTTGTGAATATTTACTCGAAAAAGGTCACGAAGTAATTTGCGTTGATAACCTTATTACAGGCAGTACAAAAAATATTGAGCA
>DCFT01000210.1:0-652 GCA_002319885.1 Bacteroidales bacterium UBA1797 | reverse complement strand
ATTACATCTACCACTTTGCAAGTCCGGCGTCTCCTATTGATTATCTTGAGTTGCCCATCCAGACCTTGAAAGTCGGGGCTCTCGGCACTTATAATATGCTGGGTCTCGCCAAAGCACAGAATGCTCGTCTCTTGCTTGCGTCGACTTCTGAAGTTTATGGGGATCCACTGGTGAATCCTCAGCCTGAGACTTATTGGGGCAATGTCAATCCCATAGGTCCCCGAGGTGTTTACGATGAAGCAAAGCGATATGCTGAAGCGATTACGATGGCATATCATCGCTATCATGGAATCGACACAAGGATTGTCAGAATTTTCAATACTTATGGTCCGCGCATGCGTATAAATGATGGAAGGGTAGTCCCTAACTTTATCAAGCAAGCACTTACCGGCGAAGACATTACCGTGTATGGGGATGGCTCTCAGACCCGTTCTTTCTGTTATGTATCGGACTTGATAGAAGGGATTTACAGGTTAATGATGTCTGACCACTCTGACCCTGTTAACATTGGTAATCAAGCAGAGATGAGTATGCTGCAGTTTGCGGAAGTTATTATAGAAATCACGAATAGTAAATCAAAGATCGTTTATGAAAAACTCCCGGAGGACGATCCGAAGGTTAGAAGACCGGATATAAGAAAAGCTAAGGAATT
>DCFT01000155.1 GCA_002319885.1 Bacteroidales bacterium UBA1797 | reverse complement strand
GAAGCTGTGTTAATATCGCTCTATGCTCAATCGACTCTGAACAGAAAAGAAATTACACTCGATCTGGCCAGACAAATGGTTGAAAAGCTCATCAGTACGGCTAAACGCGAGATAACAATCGAATATATCCAGAAAATCGTTTGTGATTATTACAAGATCCCTATAGATCTGATCCAGGGTAAGACAAGAAAGAGAGAAATTGTTCAGGCCAGGCAGGTTTCGATGTATTTCTCAAAAAGTCTTACAAAAGCATCATTAGCCAGTATAGGATCACATATCGGAGGAAAGGATCATGCAACGGTTCTTCATGCATGTAAAACTGTAAACAACCTCATTGACACTGATAAACATTTTAGAAACCAGATTAACGAAATTGAGAAAAAACTAAAAGTTTAACAATGGATACTAAAATTTTTATTGAAAAATTTTACGAAAAATATGGGAACAGGAGTGAAGAACCTGTTCTTTTTTTTTCTCCGGGCAGAGTCAATCTTATTGGCGAACATACTGATTATAACGGAGGATATGTTTTATCCTGTGCATTAAACTATGGAACATATCTTTTAATCAGAAAAAGAAAAGACAATACTCTGAAATTCAGCACGATTAATTTCAATGATGACTACGATACCGAACTAAAAGGTAAGTTTATAAACAGGGGCAGAAATTGGTTTAACTATCCTCTTGGAGTAATAAACGAATTCATCGAAAAGGGAATTCAATTATCAGGGCTTGAATTTCTTTATTACAGGGATATTCCAAATGACGCAGGTCTCTCCTCTTCAGCTTCTATGGAAATGGCAACAGCGGTTGCGCTTAATGAATACTTTAATGGTTCAGTAAGCACTCTCGATCTAGTAAAAATGTGTCAGAAGGCTGAAAATGAATTCATTGGAACGAACCGTCGTTTAATGAATCAATTTGCAGTGGGATTTGGCAAAAAAGATCATGCTATCTTTCTGAATTGCGATACATTATTTTATGAAACCGTCCCGCTAATTTTCTCCGATCATTCACTGATATTAACTAATTCAAATAAAAGAAGAGGACTCAACGATTCAAAGTATTTTGAACGGCTCAGCGAATGTAATAAAGCAGTTGAATTGCTTCAATTGTACAAACCGGTGCGTAACCTGAGCGATATTGATAGTTCAGAAATCGGTATACTGGACGAATTTATTAAAGATCGTGCAATAAGAAAAAGAGCAAAACACGTTATTAGTGAGAACGGAAGGGTTATTGAAGCTGTAAAAGTGTTGAAAGAAAATAATATTAAACGATTCGGAGAGCTGATGAATCAATCTCACGATTCCCTTAAAGATGACTATGAAGTTACCGGTAACGAACTTGATACATTGGTATATGAAGGAAGAAAACTACGGGGTGTAATCGGTACAAGAATGACCGGCGCCGGCTTTGGAGGATGCACCATAAGTATTGTTAGAAAAGACGACTCCGGGCATTTTATGAGTGCTTTATCATCTGCATATAATAAGAAGACCGGTCTTGTTGCTGAGTTCTATCAACCAGAGATTGAAAATGGGGCACGAAGAATAGAATTATGAATCCACTTTAATTGATTGCGGGAAGAGTCAGGGTAAGATAGCTTACCTGTTTGTCTTTTACTTCTGTCTTTTAACCTTAAAGGTTTTTTTATCAATATCCTTTACACATCTGAAACCTACAGTGGAGCTCCGGTCAAAGCCGGGTGATACCATTAGTAAGATCTGTGTTTTATCAAGTTGTTGTGGCCCTCCCTGTATATACCACCAGCTTGATTCAGGCTTATAATAACTTCCACCGCGGATAACAGTGAAATAGTCTGTCCCATTAAAGTACATATCATTTGTCATCTGCCATACGTTACCAACCATATCAAAAACACCATATGGGCTCTGACCTTTGGCAAATGCATCGACCGGGGTGGGTCTGTCGAAAGAATTATTACAGTAAGTACCATGAAATTCATCACCCCATGGCCATTTACGATTATCCAGTCCCTGTGCAGCCAGCTGCCACTCAGTCTGAGTAGGAAGTCTTTTCTGTGCCCATTTTGCATATGCTTGCATATCTTCATAACTAAGATAAACGACCGGATACTTTTCCTGACCCTGTCTTATCATTCCTGATTCCCATTGTCTCAGATACCTTGTAGTGTCTGCAGGCCTGTAACCCGAATTCTGAATAAAATTAAAATATTGAGCATTTGTAACAGGATATTTATCAATCAAAAAGCTATCCACCCTCGAAATTCTGTTACTCTCATCGGGATACGGAATAAAGTCTTCATCTGTGGTGATATTGAATGAAAAAAGGGCACCAGGAACAAGAACCATATCTTCTGGCAGATCTGAACTCCTTTTTGTACGACTTACCCTACTAATAATCCAGGGTTTTCCACCTTTCAGATCGAGAACATTCTCGTCTTTCAATCTCTTGTCTGCTATAAGCTGTAAAACTATTTTCCCCTCATAGTAACCGAAAATATCTTTTACCCCTATCGTAGTATCATTGTGTATAGTGAATTCCTTGTTAAATGTCTGATATGATGGATCTCCTTTCCATACTAACAGTCGTTCAAGTCGCCCCGAGATCTTTATTGAGTCTCCTACCAATTTAGATTTAATCAGATCAGGCAATTCAGCTATACAATCAACAGATCCTTCTTTCCTTGTTCCGGAAAAGGAAGACTGCCAGCCTGATGCATTAACAGGGAGAAATGTTTTCCCCTGATCTTTAACAGGTAAGAGATTTTCGTGGTTCCATAATGAAATATAGTGCTTCCCTATCACACTATCGATTTCAAATAGTTTCCCATTTATCCCTTCAGGTTTCATATTAAGAATGGTATAAACAGCCTTGTCGCCAGATTTCCAGCGATTGACATATACTTTATCAACTGTCGTTTCAATCATTGGGGTCCAGTCGTTGTCAAGAAAGGCATCGTTATTCTGCCTGAGGATTAAAGTAGTTTTAGCAAGGAATCTCAGATCATCATCATATTTTTCATCTCTTCCTCCCGGACGAAATAAGTTCAATTCTGTACCATAGCCATTAAAAAATGCAATTGCAATTTCACGGTGAATAATATCCTCCCCTACATCACATACTCTGAAAATAGAAAAATCGGGTTTTATTAACTTATTAAGATTCAGTTCAGGACTAAGAAAGATAGCGTTATGAACTCTTCCCGAGATGATACCCGGCATATCCTTTGGCACAGCCATTCCTTCAGAATACATTATAACGCCCTTCCTGACGCTATCTGCTGCTGCCTGAAGCTCCTTATCAGAACTGCCTCTTGTATCAAGGACTACACCATCAGCTTCAGTTTCAGAAATAAGTTTAGCCATCCCCTTATAATGATCCTCTTTTCGTGTACTGTTATCCCATGGATTATAAGCAATAAAAAAATGTGTCCCTGACATCCGCGACATATTTGCAAAGTTTTTTAATTGCCTCGTTCCGCCCGGAAGATCACGGTATAAATCCCATTGATTACTCTGGTCAAGGCCAAGTCTCGGCCATGTCGGCCAGATACCATAGATATCGATGTTCCCAAAAAGATCTATGCCCTTTCTAAGAACTCCTGCAAAGGTATATTTTCCGGTAAGCCTGTCAAAGAACTCTCTGTCCCAGGCCATCTGCATAACGACAATATAACTGTCCTTTATCCATGCCAGATCATTTCTCCTGAACAGAGTATCGTCAAAACTATCAAGGTCAAACAAATATTTGTCTCTGAACATCATACGAAGACCATTTTGCCATTCTCCTTTAAAAGCAGCTGCATGTATTGAATAGCCGACTTTAGCTTTAGGTGGCAGAAGAGTAGCATATCGTTGTTTCTGACCTCCTTCAGTATAGGTCCGTCGGGCAATAGCGCAAACAGAGAACCCATTCCCGGCTGAAAAAGAGGAATATCCCATCTCCCATGCATTATCGGGAAGAATGACTCTGACTGGCTGATAACCAGGACGGAATAAACAGGCACGTGCTAGGTCCATTGGTCCCCTGCCAGTAATACAGACCGAACTGTTGTCTTCACCAAATGGCACAACATTGCTTATTGAAATTGTATCATTTCCTGTATTCTCAAATGATAATTCTCCCTCCCATCCTGAATCAGTTAGTGGAGCTATATGAAAGGTTACACTGAGTTTTTTTTCAAATGTCTGAGTATACTGGTTATTTATCACTAATGCTTCAACTTCCCCGGAATTATATGGTTTGTCATTGAGCATGAAGCTATAAAGATGTTTTCCTCCGTCGAAATGAATAGCGCTGCTGTCGGTGAGAACAATCAAATCAGCATTCAGCCCTGTCCCCTTTTCAATCCCCACTTTATAAAGTGCCTGTGAATAACATGTACACGGTAAAATAAGGAATACCAGGTTCAACAACCATTTGGACTTTCCGGTTACCATAATGAAAAATATACTCATAATATTTATTACAGAGTTAATTAACAGTTTTCAGTAACATTTTCAGTATTTATACGTAGAAAAGTTAAAGTATCATTTTCAAAATAAAAGATACAAATCATTTATTAAATGTTAACATCTTTTTTAACTAAAAGTAGCAATTACAGATAATTGGATCATTTTTTTTCGATTAGATAATTTAGTTGTATATTTAGGCGTGGTACAAAAGCAGAGGTGTAATGTTCAAAGTAATTAAAATTCTGAAGTTTAGTTTAGTTCTTATCCTGATTATATTTTTAACCGGCTGCGCCTCGACAAAAAAGAATCCATATTATGAAAAAAGGAAAAAAAGCTCCCAGGTAAATGCCTCACAACTTGGAAGAAATAAATACTATTTTTCATCAGGATATCAAAAGAAACTGAGTAAAACATTTAAAAACAAATAGCTTATCCGCCTTTCTAGTCTTCACATGTTATACTCAAACCATCATATGCCAGCATTACACCTGTAGGTAATTCTTTTGTAACTTCACTATGAAGGCCCATTTGATGACTTATATGTGTAATAAAAGCTTTTTTAGGTGATATCTCCTTTATTATATCCAGAGCTTCCCTGAGGCTGAAATGAGATATATGTTTTTCTTTTCTAAGGGCATTTATAACCAGGTATTTGACGCCATAGAGTTTTTCTTTACTCTCTTCGGGAATATAATTTGCATCTGTTATATAAGCAAAACTACCTATTCTGAACCCATACACCGGCAACCTGTAATGGAAAACCCGTACAGGCGTAATCTGCATATTCATTACATTAAACCCTTGCTCAGGAATGGGATTCAACCTCATTTTAGGTATCCCGGGATACTGATATTCAGAAAAAACATAAGAGTATTCCTTTTTAAGTACTTTCTGCACTCTTTCTTCAGAGTAAATGTCAATGGCGTCTTTACTCTTGTAATTGAACGCACGTACATCGTCCAATCCGGAAATATGATCCTTGTGTTCATGAGTCAGAAGAATTGCATCGAGTTTAGTTACATGTTCCCTGAGCATCTGTTGGCGGAAGTCGGGACCCGCATCGATGACCAGAGTTGTTTCATCTGACTCCAAAAGAACCGACGTTCTGAGTCTTTTATCTTTCACGTCTGCAGAAAGACAAGTATTACAATCACAGGCTATTACCGGAACACCCTGGGATGTACCTGTTCCTAGGAAAGTTATTTTCACAATTAAGATATTTCGTGACAAACCTATATTAAAATTAAGTAATAGACAACAGGTAATGCATTTTTCATGATAACATACACATTAGGTATATTTATTATATTTGGGTGAACAAATTTAAAAATGTGAACGGAAGGATTTACCTTATTCCCGTGACTCTGGGAGGAGATGATTTTCTTAAAGTGATCCCCGAAAAAGTTATTTCTCTAACGAAACAGCTGCGATATTTCATAGTTGAAGACATAAGGAGTGCAAGAAGATATTTACGACTGATTGATAAGGAGTTTCCTATAAATGATTCGGTGTTCTACGAGTTAAATGAGCATACCGGAGAATCGGATATCGGACATTTCATTTACCCGGTTTACAACGGATCAGATATCGGTATTTTAAGTGAAGCCGGGCTTCCAGGCATTGCTGATCCAGGTGCAAAAATAGTTGCCATGGCACACCGGAAAGGAATCACTGTTACACCTTTATCCGGACCCTCATCAATAATTCTGGCCCTTATTTCTTCGGGGCTTAATGGGCAGAATTTTACGTTTAATGGATACCTGCCGGTAAAACCAGCTGAAAGAACAGTCAAACTCAGGGAGCTTGAAAAAAAGGCCGGTGAAGGGTTTGCGCAGATCTTTATGGAAACACCTTACAGGAACCAGAAGATGCTTGAATCATTGGTTACAATATGTCATAATGAGACACTTCTCTGTATTGCAATTGATATTACACTTCCGACAGAATCGATAAGAACAAGAAGAATCTCAGAATGGAAGAAAGAACTCCCGCATCTAAATGACAAACTGGTGGTTTTTGTGATGCAGTGAATTTATTTTCCAGGACCCGGTGTTACCTTAACAAGCTGAACATCATACAATAGTGCAGTATACCCCGGGACCGTATAGTATCCGTAAGGACCATATGCAAGTTTTGAAGGTATCAGGAATGTTGCTCGCCCACCTTCTTTCATATAAGATATTCCTTCATCAAATCCGGCAATGGGGTAGCCTTCTCCAAGGGGAAAAACATAATCGGATCCTCCAACAGTTGTAACAAATTCAGAGCCATCAAGAAACTTCCCGGTAAATATAACATCAACAGTATCATATGCAACAGGTGTGCGGCCGGTTCCAACCAGTTCATCACGATAATATAAACCACTTTGTTCCAATTTAAAAGTATCTGCAGGGTTAGAGCTAAGGTAATTGGCTATCGCCTCAGCTTCAGCCTTTTCGTATTTTTTTGCCGGATCGCATGATCCCAGAGATAAAAGCAAAATAGCTGCAGAAAACAATAAAATGGATTGATAATAATTTTTGATCATATAATCAGTTTTAAAGAATCCCAATTAGTTTTAAACGTTAAGCCAAAATGATTATTATTTCTTTGTCAATATATTAACATAATATACGATAACAGCCCTGGATGGAATCTTTTTTCTGTCGCCAACAAATCCGTAAGCCAGAAAAGGAGGAATTATGAATATTGCTTCAGCTCCCGGTTTCAATAACATAAGACCCTCATTCAATCCAGCTTCAATTTCACCTTTCCCGATAATAACCTCTTTAGGACCAAGATCTTTGGATGAGTAACACTTAGTTCCGTCAAGCAGCGAACATTCATAATCCATTACCACTTTATCGTTATTACTAAAAGTCTTCCCCTCCCCTTCTTTAATTATCTGGTACCACAGCCCTGTGGGTGATTCAGTCATGTTCAG
>DCFT01000239.1 GCA_002319885.1 Bacteroidales bacterium UBA1797 | reverse complement strand
AGGCTGAGATGCAACGGTTTGTTGGGACTGGAGTGTTAAACCAGGCTGTTGCTGAGATGCCACGGGTACATGTGAAGTATCTTTCATCACGTCCCAGTTAGCTTTACCAACATTCCCTTCTTTCTTAACCATTGCATTTATCACGGCTCTGTCAATTACTACTGACTTTACTTCATACCCTGAATTTTTGAAAAGACTCGACAAGTTGAATACCAGATCAAATGATTTGAAACCGGCGAGCGTATCGCCATCAAATTTACCGATACCTACAACAGATACATTATTAAGTGAAAAAGACAGATTTGGAAAATCCCTGAAAAAACCAAGTTTATAATTATCGAACTTAACAGTTGCATTTACTGACTTGTTTATAGTTTGTTCAACTTTAGTCTTAATCTGTTTTTTGAAGATTATCGGAATTGTAAAAAGCAAGACAAGTATTAACAAAACAATTTCAAAAAATATTTTTATGATTATCCCGGCAGTCTTTTTCATACACTTATGTCTTTAATTGATTATCAACAAAATACAAAATATCTTTTATCGAATTTGAGACAGATAAAAGTAAGCAATATTCCTGAGAATAAGAAACAGTGTCATCCTGGATGAGTTTCTTTCTTCGGAACAGTAGAAAAAGATTTTTTAACCACAAAGCGCACTAAGAAAGCACAAAGCACACAAAGCTAAAAATCTATATTTCAATTCTCCGTGTTCTTTTTTAATCCCGATAACTATTGGGACTTTGTGAACTTTGTGGTTATGGATTTCAACTATGCAGACAGCCCCGAGACAATCCCTGTTGAGTATTCAGAATTAATCTTTCTTATATCGTTTATTTTTTCTGATTTTTGTTATATTTGCGTCCGCATTAACATCAGGACCTGTAGCTTAATTGGATAGAGCATCTGGCTACGGACCAGAAGGTTGGGGGTTCGAGTCCCTCCAGGTTCACATAAAACTGGCGCTTCAGGCGCCTTTTTTTGTTTCCGGAACATGAAAGCATAAAGTCAAAAATTTATCGCTTCTCCCCAATTTATTGCATATGATAATATTAGTATTAACGAAAAAATTTACACTCTGTTCCGTACAATTGATGGTGTCTGCTCTGCGTTCAACTATCAGTTACCAAAGGTTAAAAGTGAAAAACAATACATTATTCCAAAAATCATTTTACTTTTAATTTTTCGTTGTACCCGGTTTTTTTGTTCTTTCAGCATACATAAAATTAATTCTGCAAATGATGCGAAAAATATTTATTCTTATTCCTTTACTGCTTGTTACTCAAACCATTTGGGCTCAGCCAATACCATTAAAACTAAAACACACTATAATTATTGATACAGACTGTGCTATTGACGATATGCGTGCAATAAGTTTATTACTCTACCGCCCTGAAATAACTGTAGAGGCTATATTATTATCTGATGGTTCATTGCCTCCCCAGGAAGGTGCCCATAAGATAAACGCTTTACTAAAAGAATTAAATGTTGATAATATCGCGGTCGCATGCGGAGATAGACTTAAAGGAATTAACCCACCATGGCGCGAGTTTAACAGACAAATAAAATGGGGAGAAAAGTCAGACACTCCTGTGACAGGATTAAATGCAGTTGATTGCCTTATAGAAAAATTAAAAAATGTAGATGAAAAAGTAATATTGGTTTGTCTTGGTCCGCTAACAAATATTGCACAACTGTTAAAGAAAGATGCAAGCCTTACATCCAAAATTGAACGTATAATCTGGTATAATGATTCGGTAAAACCAATGCAGGGATTTAATTTTAATTGTGATAAGGGGAGTGCAGATTTAGTTTTTAAATCGAATATGAGAATCGATGTGATTTCAAACCTGAATAAGGATAACTCTTTGTTTGATACATCCATGTACGAGGTCTGCATGCATTCAAAAACCCGGCTTGCCAGTATTTTAAAAAATGTTTTCAGTCAACCATCAGTTAACCAGAAACTGCATCAAGATCATTTCAGGTTATGTGACGACCTTGTTGCTTTATACATTACAAATCCTGAACTATTCGACATTAATATTATAACAGATGAATTAAATGTAAGGTACATCAAAGATTATAATGTTCAGGGAGTAAGGGAAGCGATTACAGACATGATAAATGGAACATATACTTCCGAACGAAACGTAGTATTCAACAGATTTCCTGTTCAGCCTGAAATGTTTAACTACGATATCCGGCCGATTATAGATTCTGCAATTGCACGTTATGGATATGACGAATGGAAAGCGAATGTAATGACTGATGAGTTTCATGGGCACCTGGGAGTATTCTCAATTGTTGGTGCTAAAATGGGGATTAAAGCCCGTGAGTTATTTGGCGTTGGTGCTGACATGCTTGATGTGACCACCTTTGCAGGATCCAAACCTCCATACAGTTGTCTGAATGACGGTATACAGGTTAGTACAGGTGCAACAGTAGGAATGGGTACAATTCACCTTTCAAAACATGGCCAAAACAAACCATCAGCTATTTTTACCTATGGTAACCGCTCTATCAGGATCAGTCTCAAAAAGGAATATCTTGAACAGGTTGATGCAGATATTAAAGAAGGGATAATGAAATTTGGATTAATGGACGATGGGTATTGGAAACTTATTCGACATAATGCTATAAAATACTGGGTAGAATGGGATAGAAATAAGATTTTTGACATTGAAGAAATTAGTCATAAGAACAAACCCATTTACAAATAATCGGACTTTTCCGACTGAAACTAAAGAACAATGTTAAAAATTTTGATCCTCCCCATCTTATTGATTTTCCACCCTGTTCATGTAACGCTTACAACCCTGACACAGGTTGAAGGCTCCGATTCCATGAAAGTTTTTTTCAGAATGTATCATGATGATTTTTTACTGGATTATAAATTGTATGACCCGGACAGTAATTTTGACAAAACATCTGTAAATCAGTCTTTTTCTCCTGATATGATGAACAAATATTTCAATGACAGAGTTCATATCTATATAAATAACAAATTACTTACCGGGAAGGTATTGACTGTAACAGTTCAAGACTATGAAATCTTTCTGAACCTGGTTTACAGGTCAGTTAAAGATCCAAAGAAGATCAAAGTAAGAAATCAGATCCTTACCGGTTTATACAGTGATCAGACAAATATGATCTTTATCAATATAAATAAAAATGAAGAAGCAATGAGACTTACACCGGATCACGATAAGGAAACCTGGTCATTTTAATTATTTTACCTTAAAAGTCTCCTCATTATGATCCGGAGTCAGTTTGATCCCTTTCTCAAAATTGTTTATCCTTATTATCATCAAATTTGTCTGATCACTGTGCCAGCTTGTAAGAATCATATTCCTGACAGTAATACTTTTTGGTTTTTTATCAATCCTGTAAATCAGATTCAGTATAATTTCCTCATCAATTAGATTTGAAGTTAATAACTTTCCGATCAGCAGTTTATCGTTTATAGAAATAAACACTTTTGAATTAAAGTACTGGTTAATAAGATCTGCCGGAAAAGGCTGCCTGCTAAATATTGTACGCAAATTTCTGTCGTCATCGATTGTCTGTAAATCGTGCAGAAAATCTTCAAAATACATTCTGCAGGAAACCTTTAAAGAATCAGTACCCTGAACATAGTCAATCGAAGTCATCGTTACATGTCCCGGATGAATGGTCATCAATAATGAGATAGCAAGGACTCTCAACATTTTTCTTTAGTTCTGATAGCTAATTAAAAATCCCTGCAATTAATTCTGTATGCAGGATTATTAAGTAACCAGCCAAAGTTAATTTTATTTTAAAAAGTCGGTTGCTATGTCAGATTAATTTTTAAACTAACCAGCCAGATTAAATCAAATCGCCAGATTTCAGCAAATAATCATCTGATATTCTTTCGTGACAATAAATTGTTAGTCAGCTAGTTTTTGAGGATCTCATTTTCGGCATCAGTCCAGTCTTTTCCTGCGTGCCCTTCCTGATGGCCACGTTGTTCATATAGTTCATAAGCCCTGTCAGATACCTGAGCTTTTATATTGGGCGATTTGTTAGTGTTGTTATTAATAGTTATTCTTCCCGGTATATTTTCCCCGGAGCATGATATACCAAAGCTTTCATTATTTTACATTATGAGATTTTGATCGCTGTCAATGATTCCTCAAGCGTCCGAGTATTTTATCAAGAGCAGTCTTTAGTTTCTCAATGGCTCCTTCTACTGCCTGTTCATGTGTGTTTGCATTGTTTGTTACAGCAATTGGTTTCAATCCTTCAAGACGGGCTTCAATCACGCATCGTTTATCATTTTTTCCCTCTTTTGGGCCATTATCATCTGAAAGATGTACTTCCACCCTTGTTATCTGATGACTAAACCTGCTTAATTCTTCTGATATTAAGGAGATTAACGGTTTTCTTAGTTTTTCGCCACCTGTAATATTACTGTCTGTATTAAATTGAATTGTCATGATAGATACTTTAAAATTTGTAAACAATGATTTATTTTAGATGTATATTTTTAACAGAAATCAACCAAGCATGTTGTTTTTGTAATTTACTCTGTTTTAATCTTCAGAATCAAATTCTGATTCAACCTCTTTTGGATCCGGATAATCTCCAGGCAATTTTTTAAATAAACTTTTCCTGTCTTTATGGTTTTTTCTAATCATAAAGATTATCAATACAATAAAAGCCAAAACAAATAATACCAGTATAAATAAATGCTTTTCCATAACTTATTTTTTATGCCAACAGGCTGCTCCGAATTTACATTCTGGTCTGAATACTTTTCATGCAATATTCTGCAATGTAAAAGTCATAATCTATTACCTGATAAGTGTTACAAAACTTTTAAATAAATTTATATTATTCACATATTTTTCACTTGTCTTTTTATCTGTCTGTTGGTATTAATGGTCAATAGCCATTGATCATTGTTTACTAGCTCTTGGAAAATTTCAGCACCTTTGCTGCGCAAGGCGCAAGCTGAAGTTGGACGTCCGGATTTTTAAAGATTTGTGATTCTCCACTTAACAAATCAATACATGGAAATGGACCGTTTTTACCCAGAAAAGGTAAAAGATCGACTTCGATACTCTGCGTAACAAATATGTCAAAATTGCAAACCACGAGAAATCCGAACTCTCCTGCACCTATTTCTTTACGAAAGGCTGCGATGATGGCAGGATGACCATTATCAACGAACTGGCAGTTTTCCCCGTGACGAAAAGCCGGATTATCTGTCAGAATAGCATTGACCTGGCTTATGAGCTGGGCGAACCCGGGTACAGCAGGATAAGTCATTTTTTTCTTCCTGCCTATAAATCTGATCCTTTCCTTCTCTCCAAATTCAACTCCCTGAATGATTCCGGTTGCTCCTGTACCTAACAAAGCAGCAGCAACGTAACGTGGGATAGTTGATTCGACGCTGCCAAATTCCTGCGCCGGAGCTCCTGAATCGTGTGATGTTATCGGCATAAAGTACCTTATATGCTTAGAAACACGGTGTATGTAATTCAGATAATCACGAAGCTGAGGCACAAATTTGTAATTCCATGGTGTTGCCAGGTTAAGATTTAATCCCCACTTTGGACCGGTATGAAGAAGCGTGGTTTCATCTGTGAAATATTCAGCAATTATTCCCACGTTAGGATACTCGGTATGCAGAGTTGTTGTTAGTGCCTGGACGAAATCCGGATTGCTGCTATGTAAATTATCGAAACGCACAAACCCTCCTGTGTCGTTGGCAAATTTTGCCCAGAACAATGTATAATCAGTCATATATGCCCATATTTCCGAACGGATCTCTTCCGAAGGATGCTCAAAGTTGATCAGTATGAGGTCGTCCCAGGTGAGCCAACCATGACCTGACCAATAACGCGCACGCATGAATCCGTCCTCCTGATCGGGATCGGGTATTATCCAACCCGGTGCCCTTTCCGCCATTGTGCTGTGGACCCCTACATGATTGAGAACCAGATCAAAACAAAGTCTGATGTTCAATGTCTTTGCTTCCTCAATAAACTCTTCTAATTGTGAAAGGCTGTCTTTCTCTGATCCTTCCGCAAGATAGCTTTGATCAATATCAAACAGGTCCTTAGCTGCATAAGGACTTTCTGAAGTGTCCAAACTTGTAATGGGAAGAAGATGAACTGTATTGAAACCCATCTCCCTAATTCGTTTAAGATCGTTTTTCCAATCAACCAGTGATCCGGAAACAGTTGGAATCATTGTGTAGAGACACAGTCCATCTACCTGGGGCGGGTCAATCAATACCCAGGCATCAGGTACGGAATCCCTTTGCCACGACACACCTTTATCCAAAGAGAACTCTGCCCGGAAAGAATGTAGTCCGGGCCATTTCGGTGTAACCCGGCAAACAAGGGTATTTACATCTTCACGCACGAAAGGGACAGTGTTCCATTCATTGCTATCAATGGAATCAAGTGTTGTAACAAGGTTAGCATGAATATCAACTGGAAGAGGATGCTCGGTAGTAATTGTCAGAGTTAATATTTTCCCCTGCCATGCGCGTGAGAAACTCTGCCGTCCTACTGGATATGACCTGTACATTTGATCTGCAATGGGACGCATTCGCGGACAATCTGGTAAAACAGGAATTTTGCGGTGTATGATAGTCATATGCAGGTTTAGGGTTTGCTGGATAATTTTTTATTTCTGATATACCGTTTAATAAGATTGCCTGTGGAACTATCATGAGTAACCCGGGAATTCGCTCCATCCTCAAGTTCAGGGATGATACCTGCAGCAAGCGCTTTACCCAGTTCAACTCCCCACTGATCAAATGAATCAATGTTCCAGATGGTTCCCTGAGTGAAGACGCTGTGTTCATAAAGTGCAACTAGCTTTCCCAGCGTCTCTGGAGTCAAACGGTCGAGCAGAATAGTACTTGATGGACGATTGCCTTCGAATGTTCTGTGTGGCACCAGCCATTCAGCTGTACCATCTGCCCTGACTTCATCAGCTGTCTTGCCAAAAGCGAGTGCCTCTGCCTGGGCAAACACGTTGGCCATAAGCAAGTCGTGATGGCGTCCAACAGGGTTGAGAGGATGAATAAATCCTATTAAATCACAGGGTATGAGCTTTGTCCCCTGATGGATCAGTTGGTAAAAGGAATGCTGTCCATTAGTGCCAGGCTCTCCCCAATAGATTGGTCCGGTTTGAATATCCATCTCAGTACCATCAAGTGAGACGTGTTTGCCATTGCTCTCCATTGTCAACTGCTGCAGATAAGCCGGAAAGCGTTTCAGGTATTGTTCATAAGGAAGAACAGCAACAGTCTGTGCATCAAAAAAGTTGTTATACCAGATACCAAGGAGTCCCATGAGAACAGGTAGGTTACGTTCAAAAGGAGCTGTACGAAAATGCTCATCCATCTGGTGAAAACCATCAAGCATGGAACGGAAATTTTCAGGACCAATGGCGATCATTGTCGATAGGCCAATGGCTGAATCCATTGAGTAACGTCCACCGACCCAATCCCAAAACTCAAACATATTTGCAGTGTCGATACCGAATTTTGCAACTTCGTCTGCATTGGTTGAGACCGCAACGAAATGACTGGCAACAGCTGCCGGATTCATCAAGGATTTTAGGACCCAATCACGGGCAGTATGAGCGTTGGTCATCGTTTCTAGTGTTGTGAAAGTTTTCGAAGAAATGATAAACAGTGTCTCATCAGGTTCAAGGTCATACGTGGCTTCGGCGAAATCTGTTCCGTCAATGTTTGAAACAAAACGGAAATTCAGGTTTCGCTGGCTGTAATATCTCAATGCCTCATAAGCCATTACAGGACCCAGATCTGAACCACCAATACCGATATTGATTATATTTTTAATTGGTTTACCGGTATAGCCCTTCCATACTCCTCCTCGCACCAGGTTTGAAAATTTTGCCATATTTTCGAGCACTTTATGAACAAGAGGAACAACGTTCTCTCCATCCACAACAATAGATTGCTCTTTCGGTGCGCGAAGGGCTACATGTAAAACAGCCCGATTCTCAGTAATATTTATCTTATCTCCACGGAACATTTTATTGATATGATCCTGCAGTCCACTCTCTTTAGCCAACTGTAAGAGTAGCCTGAGTGTTTCATCAGTTATAAGGTGTTTCGAATAATCAAAATAGATACCAAGCGCTTCGACCACCATACGCTCACCGCGTTTAATGTCGTCTGCAAAAAGTTTCCTGAGATGAAGTTGCCGGACCTCAGAGGAATGTGCATCAAGAGACTTCCATACAGGAAGTGCAGAGACTGAAATGTTTTTATTTCTCATTTTTATATCCTTTCCATTTTATCAGTATATTCTCCCTTACGAGCAGCCCGGTTACAACTTGCCCGATGATAAAGTGCCTGTTGTGCTGCTGATATATTGGCATCTTCTCCATGCCAGATCTCCAGTGCCGGTTGCTGTATTGCGCGTGCAAAAGAAAACGTGAGTGCCCAGGGCAATTGCGACTTAAATCTGATATTCATTTCATTCAAAAGTGCTGAGGCCAGCTCACCTGATTGGCCACCCGATAAAAAGGCAATTCCCGGAACTGCAGCAGGGACAGCTCGTAAAAGACACTCTACCGTTATATCGGCTACCTCCTCAACAGTTACTTGTTTAGGGCAGGTCAACCCGGGAAGCACCATATTGGGTTTCAGTATCATACCTTCCAGCTTAATACTTTGTAAATAAAACTGCTTGAAAAGTGAATAAACTCTATGTCACTTTTTCTCCTTTTCCAGTAACGCCACTTTCTTAAGGCGTCTCCTGAATCTTTCATCACCCTTGAAATGAGCGTTCAGAAACGTCCGGACTAAATCCAAGGATAAGGCAAATCCGGTGACTTGTCCTCCCAGGCACAATATGTTCATATCGTCATCCTCCACCCCCTGATGAGCTGAGAAGTAATCCGTTATTAATGCTGCACGAACTCCAAGCACTTTGTTTGCAGCAACGCAAGCCCCTACCCCGCTTCCGCATATTGCCACACCCCGTTCTACTTCACCGTGCGCCACTGCTCTTGCCAGAGGTATGACAAAATCCGGATAATCATCGTCCAAAACATGCTCAGAGGCGCCAAAGTCTTCTACCTCATAACCGGCTACTTTAAGAGCTGTGATCAGCATAATTTTCAAGTCAAACCCACCATGGTCCGCTGCTATACCAATGTGTTTTATTTCTCTTTGGCTTTCAGCGGTTTCATTTCTTATTTTTTGTTTTGATTCCATTTCCAGTTACGAATTTCCGGCAAATCCCCGCCGTATTTATAAATATATAGTTTATTCTGTATGAGCTTATCAAATTTCTAAAGCTTTAATCCAAGTAAAGACAATTCCGAACGTGTGGATTTGTAGTCAGTGTGAAGAATACTCCGAATACCCAAATCTCTTGCAACGTCGACAAACATCTGCGTATTTTCAATGTATACAACATGTTCAGCTGGTACCTGAGCAATATCGAGGGCTATCCGGAAAATATCGGCATCTGGTTTGCGGAAGTGGACAAAACATGAAGAAATATAAAAGTCCACGAACTGATTCAATTTAAATTTCTTAATCCTGTGTTCATTCAATTCATGGGCTTCATTGTTGACTACTGCGATTTTCAAATGGTTTTGTTCTTTTAATTTATGTATAAACTCAATCATCTCAGTGTAAGGAGTCGATTGGTCAAACATAAACTTCTGAAACTGCTCAGGTGTGAATGTACGCTTCTGATAAAATACTACCCGGTTGAGATATTCTTTAAGCGTAAGTTTTCCTTCTTCATAAGTGACGAAAGTGAGATGATGCCGGTCTTCCAGTTCACTTAAATTCAAATTGAATTTTTCAGCGGCCAGCTTGCGTGACTCATGTCCCCATCCGTTTGTTAGTATTACACCACCTATATCTAAAAATAATGTTGTGACAGGGAATATTTTTTTCATTTTAATTCATTTTTTTAGTTAATTCTGTTGGTGTTGGCCAATGATGTCCCGGATCGAACAAGCGGTTAGCTGCTTCCGGGCCCCAGGTACCTGCTGAATAATTTGGAAAATCGAGGGGAGGATTGCCCGACCACTCATCGAGGATTGGCATTACTATATTCCAGGCTGCTTCTACCTGATCAGCTCGCATAAACAGAGTTGCATCGTTATTCATCACATCCCAGAGCAAAGTTTCATAAGCATCAGGGATCGGTATTGAAAAACTTTCCTGATAATTGAATCGCATTGTCACCGGTTTCAATAATAACTTAGTACCAGGCTGTTTTGCCTGAAAACAGAGAACAATGCCTTCATCAGGCTGAATAGACATGATGAGACTGGCAGCCTGCCAATCTGCAGTCGTTTCAACCGGAAAAGATTTATGAGGTACTGCCCTGAATTGTATTGTAACTTCTGATACCTGTCGAGGAAGACGTTTCCCTGTCCGGAGATAAAAAGGCACATCCTGCCAGCGCCAGTTATCAACAAACAGCTTTAATGCGGCATAAGTTTCGACATTAGATTCAGGAGATACCATACATTCCTTTCGATATGCCAATACCTCCTTACCTGATGAGTTCCCTGTTCCATACTGTCCCCTGATTGCAAATTCATTCACCTTGTCTGCAGGAATTGGCCTTACAGCATGAAGGACATCTACCTTTTTATTCCTGATTTCATCAGCATCAAATGAGACCATGGGTTCCATCGCTACGAGGCACAGCAACTGCATCATATGATTCTGTACCATATCGCGTAATGCACCTGCCTCCTCATAGTAAGTACCCCTGTGTGCAATACCCAGATCTTCAGCGACGGTAATTGTTACATAATCAACATATCGCCGGTTCCAGATAGGCTCAAACAAAGGATTGGCAAAACGGAAAGCAAGAATATTCTGAACTGTTTCCTTTCCCAGGTAATGATCGATCCTGAATATCTGAGATTCCCTGAAATTGCTTGTAAGCATATGATTCAATTTCAGGGCTGATGCAATATCGCTGCCAATAGGTTTCTCAACCACAATCCTGGCCCGCTCATGATCTGCTGCAAGACTTGCCTCTTTAAGATGTTTTGGAATTACTCCAAACATAATCGAAGGAGTAGCCATATAAAAAATGATTTGTGGCTTTATCTTCCACTTTTCTTCAAGCTTTTGTAATTGGTCCTTTAATGAATTATAGATATCCGGTTTCGTAAAATCTCCCTGTATATAAGAAATGTGACTGGCAAAAAGTTGCCAGTGTTCATCATTGACTTTACCTTCGCGAGAAAATTTCGCTACTCCTTCTCGTAGCCGGTGATGCAGAACTTCAATCTTAAGGTCGATACGATCCAGCGCTATAATGGAAAACTCCTGTGGCATACTTAAATTCTGAAAGAGATTAAAAAGAGATGGCACAAGTTTTCTCCAGGTCAGATCTCCTGATCCTCCAAAAATTGCAAATACTGTTTGCGTAAGCTGTTCATTTGTTTTCATTTTGATCCTTTCAGCCATTCTGTGTGATAAGTACCCTTTGCATCAATACGTTCATATGTATGTGCACCAAAATAATCGCGTTGTGCCTGAATAAGACTAGCCGGCAACCACGCACTGCTATAAGCGTCAAGATACCCGAGAGAAGCCATAATACCAGGAACAGGAATACCCATTGTAGCTGCCTGGCATACAATCTGACGAAGATTTTCGAGGTTCTCCCTGATTTTTTGTGAGAAATCAGGGTTAAGCAGTAAGTTTAACAGATCATGTTTTGCTTGAAAAGCTGCCTGAATGTCTTCCAGCAGGGCAGCACGAATTATGCAACCGCCCCTCCAAATAGCGGCAATCGCCTCAGGATCGAGATGATAGCCGTACTTCTCTGATGCTGCTGCCAGCAAAGCAAAACCCTGTGAATATGTTGTAAGCATTGACACGTAAAGAGCTTTTCGCAGTTGAAAAACCAACTGTTTAGGGTCGCCTTTAAATTTTATGTCGGTGTGCTTATAAATTTTGCCTGCCAATTCGCGCTGTTCTTCAAATACTGATAAATCGCGCATAGAAACTGCGATATCAATTATCGGAACAGGTACCTGCAATTCCATGGCGCTTTGGGAAGTCCACATTCCTGTTCCCTTTTGCCGGGCTACATCGAGTATTTCATCAAT
>DCFT01000122.1:2043-2848 GCA_002319885.1 Bacteroidales bacterium UBA1797 | reverse complement strand
GAACCAGAAAAGGATACATGGGAATTGAGGCTTCTGGAATCCATGACCCTAAAATATCCTCCAAGAATCTCCATGAATATCTGGTGCAATTAGAAAAATCTGAATTAATCCTACATTCCGCAGATGTCTTACAATTTAATTATATTAGTGTTAATATATATATATCAGGAATGTAGTATCTTGATTTGAATTTCATTATGCATGTTACAACATTCTCTCTTGATCATCACGGAATCGTTTCTGGCACTTATGATGAACTTGAAATTGGTTCAGTTATCGATGAAGTGCTGCCCAAGGTTGGGCAGCACAAATTAGCTCATTCCATTGTAGTAAAAGCGATGATTCTTAATTGTCTTGGTTTCACTGACAGTCGCCTTTACATGTATTCACAATACTTTGAAACTCTTCCAGTTGAAAGGTTACTTGGTCCAGGAATCAGTGCATCTGCCCTTAATGATGACGTTTTGGGACGAACTCTTGATGCAATTTATGAAGCTGACTCTACTCAGCTTTTCATTAGACTTGCTTTGAAAACTATGGAAATCATGAACATAGAGACTCAACTTCTCCAGTGTGACACAACAAATTTTAGCGTTTATGGAGATTACCAGCATATCGATGGCAGTTCTGCCATCGAGATCACATATGGTCATGCAAAAGATGGTAGAGATGACTTAAAACGTTTTGGACTTGGAACAATTACAAATCAGTATGGAATTCCTCTGTTTGCAAAGGCTTACTCAGGTAATGCATCGGACAAAGAAACAATTATAGAGGCAATGAAAATACTTCAGGAAAACATTAC
>DCFT01000122.1:0-1717 GCA_002319885.1 Bacteroidales bacterium UBA1797 | reverse complement strand
AACATTAAATCGATGAGAGAAGGCATTAAATGGATTACTCGTGTCCCTTCAACGCTAAATCTTGCAAAAGATTTTTTGGCTTCTGATCTTGAGTTTAAGCTGGGGGAAGATCAACGCTATTCATTTTACGAAACTATTGTCGAATATGGTTGTATTGAACAAAAATGGGTAGTTGTTCACTCCACTGAAATGCAGAAAAGAAAAGATGTTACTTTTGATAGGAAAGTGCAAAGGAAGGTTAAGGAATCTCAAAAAAATCTAAAAGACCTTAAGAAGGTAAAATTTGCCTGTGAGGAGGATGCCAGAGATGCCTTGGAGAGATGGAAGAAAGAGAATCCTTACTGTTTGCTGGAAGACATAGAGATTTCCACGATCACAACTAAGGAAAACGGAAAGAGGGGAAGACCAAGGAAGGATGAAAAGCTTATCGTTCACTATGTTGTAGATGCAAAAGCAGTCAGGAATGAAGAAATCGCACTGGATGAAAAAGAGTATCAAGGAAGGTTTATAATTGCGAGTAATGACCTAAATCTTGATGCTGAAGAGATGTTAAAAAACTACAAAAACCAGAGTAAGGTAGAAAGGGGATTCAGGTTCATAAAGGATAAAAGCTTCAGGGTTTCCGAAGTTTACTTGAAAAAACCTCAGAGAATTGAAGCACTGTCAATGATAATGGTCTTAACCCTAATGATTTATTCGGTAGCTGAATGGAAGCTAAGAGAGAAGTTAAAAGAAACAGGGGAAACAGTACCGGATCAACTTAAAAAACAAACTCAAAAGCCAACGTTGAAATGGGTTTTCATGCTGATGAGGGAGATTACAGAAGTCAAAATTGAAGTGGATTCAAAAGTAATAATTAAAATTGCAAATATGAATGAAGTTAAGCACAAGATAATAAGGTTGATGGGGAAAAATTGTGAAAAATATTATCTTTGAGGAGAGATCTGCGGAAAGTCTGATTAATAGAAATCCTGGCATATTTTGCAGAAAAAGATCCTTTGATAGGAAGGTACCTCAGAGATCGAAAGGACCTTGCTTCCGAGAAATTAAAGAAAGTGAAGGAGACTGGCCTTTTGTAACTGCTCTTGAAACCGAAGAGTTTTTCAGGCATCCTCAACTGTCCAGTTATATCAGGATGCGGGAAGTGGCCGGAAAAATTGGTAAATGGCACGAAATCCGGGAAGCCGCCCTCAGATATCTAAGAAGTGGAGAACTCGAAGCTAAGCTTATGAGTCCTGCAGAAGAAACTTCAATACTTCCGGGAGTCCTTCCAAAAACCGGACTACTTGGGATCGTCACTCTAAAAGAGATTAAGCATCCTGCTATTGATCTGTTAATTGAAATAGCAATTAAAGAAAATAATCCGGAAGAAGTGACCTACTGGTACAAAAGGCTTAAGGAAAAAGGAAGTGAAGCCGATAGACATCGCCCCATTTTTGAAAACGAAATTGCAAACGCAGTGAGGGGCAAATATCCTGAAGTAGCTATCGAAATTTGGAAAAAACTTGCAGAATGGTTAATTTCCGAAACGAAAGTAAGCTCATATGAGTCAGCTTCAGTTTACCTCCGGAAAATAAAAGAGACATTGGAAGTTGCAGGAAAAAAGAAAGACTGGGAAATTTATCTAAAAGATACAAAGGAGATTAATAAGCGAAAAAGAAAGCTTTTTGAAATTTTGGATAGGCTGGATAAAGATAAGATCATTGGAGACTAAGGA
>DCFT01000050.1:2639-5014 GCA_002319885.1 Bacteroidales bacterium UBA1797 | reverse complement strand
ATTTTATTAAAATACCTCCCTGACCGGAGTTTCGCGCATAGGTTGAGGCATTCGCTATTTTAGAAGCATACTTCTGCAGGCTCCATTTCTGAAATACATAATTAAGATCATAGACTTTAAGGTTTCTTTTCTTGCCAAAATATAGAAGGAAAAAGATAAAACAGAAATATTTAAAAGGTATGTGTTAAACTTTCACTATTCTACAACAGAACAAATAATGAATCTTTACTAGAAGTGCAAGATGTGGAAAGGGAAATCAATGGACAAAGACTTAATAGACTTGCTTTTCATGTCCCAGAAAAGAAGAGACCTTTTACTTCTGCTTAAAAATGGAGGCAGAAAAATCGAAGATATTGTAGCTACGCTACACTTTACACCAACAGGAATGCTTCCTCAAATTAAAAAATTGAAAGAAGAAAGTCTAATCATTCAGGAAAACAAGGAATATAAGCTTACTCCTCTTGCAGAAATTTTAGTCGAGAAAATGGAGCCATTGATAGACACTCTGGAGGTTATTGAAGGAAACCTACATTACTGGCAAGAACGTGATCTTAGCAATATTCCATATTCTTTCCTTGAAAGGCTTAATGAGCTAAAATCCTGCTCTCTGATCAAACCCGACCAGGACAATATTTTTGAAACTCCCCGTATCTTTGTAGAAAAAATGCTACAATCAAAAAATATACTCACATTTTCATCAATGTTTCATCCTATATTCCCTGAGATTTTCCAAAATAAGGGTCAAAATATCGAAATAACCCTTGTAGTAACGCAAAAAATTTATGAAAGATTAAAAAACGATTTTGAAAAAGAGTTGGAGTTCTACCTGGCAGGGGAGAAAATGAAACTCTTCGTCTGTACTGATGAAATAAAGATAGCTATGATAATCAAAACAGAGTGTTTCATGAGTGCCGATTTCCTTACCTCTAAAGGGGTATTTGACCAGGAGACTTTAATGAGCACTGAGCCTGTACCTATGAAATGGGCTGAAGACCTTATCGTGCACTTCAAAGACAAAGCTCAGGAAATTAAAGGATAAATTCAAACAGGCATATATTTTTATTAACCTTTTGAAGTATTATGAGGCAAATAAATGAAAAAATTAGCAGATCATACTTTTTTAAAGAATGCAAAAATCACAGCAGTTGTTTGTTTAATCTGTGTACTATTACTATCAGGTTGTATAAATAAGGGACAAAATAATGTGGAGACAAAACCAAATGTTAACATCAACCCAAGTAACGTGGTCCCAGTAGATAACGCAACGGGTAGTCAAGGAACTGGTGGGATAGTGTACAAATACGGAACTGCAACTGTTGAGACAATTCAGGTTTTAATGCTTGAATCTTTTCCGGTACAGGTAAAGGTGGTGGCAACTGGTTATCTGCCTGACAGTTGTACCGATATTAACGAAATAAAGACAGAAAAGAAAGAAAATAGCTTCAATATTAATATCACGACCAAGCGCCCGAAAGATGCAGTCTGTGCGCAGGTAATAGTACCCTTCAATGAAACAATACCACTTGATGTTAAGGGGCTTAAAGCCGGAAACTATTCCGTAAATGTAAATGGAATAAAAGGATCATTCGAACTTGCAGTTGATAATATGTTAAATAATCAGTCCACTTCCGCGCAGCCAGGACAACAAGTAATAACGGAAGCTGACAACGGAAAAAACATTAGCCTCAAGAATGGAGAAACTTTTTACCTGAAACTCAAGGAAAATCCGACTACAGGTTATTCCTGGGAACTCAACCTAAGCCAGGGATTCACTAATGTTTCAGATAATTATTACCCTCCTGAGTCTTCTAAAGACAATAAACAACCTATCGTTGGTGCCGGAGGGGTTCACATATGGGAAATAAAAGCCGTGGCTGAGGGCAGCCAGCCGGTTAAAGGTGTATATAAAAGACCCTGGGAAAATATAACCGGCACGGAAGATACCTTTTTACTTAATGTAGAAATTACGTAATATCGGATCTTAATATTAAAGTTTGTAAGATATGGTTTCTATACCAAAATATACTAATCGTGGTTAAGAATCCATAAATTTTTCATACAAGTTCTTTTCTGAGAATTCATACAAGTTCTTTTTTCTCAAAATTAGATCTTGCATGTTATATTTTATAGTTCTGAGCTGAAAATCAGTGAATTTAGCGAAAACTATATAAATGATAGTTAGTATTCTCAGATTGCAATCTCAGGTTAAAGCGACCTGACCAATTAACCCTGTAGCGGGGTGGGGTAGCCAGGAGATCCCGACGGGCTCATAACCCGTAGACCGATGGTTCGAATCCATCCCCCGCTATGTAGAAGTTTTTTTCTGAGTTATTTATACGTGTTATGTCGTGTTGTCTTTCAAGTTTTTATTTTTC
>DCFT01000050.1:1521-2369 GCA_002319885.1 Bacteroidales bacterium UBA1797 | reverse complement strand
GGTAACGTTTTTATAATCGGCTACCTTTTTAGCTTTGAAACTCAAGGCTTATAAGGAAACAATACTTTCTTTCACAAGGTTAAAAGTGTAAATTATCTTTTCACTCATTCTCATAAAATTTAATAGGGCGATTTTCAGATGGTAATGGAAAAATTAGGAGACTCCTTACAGGGGGCACTCAAGAAGCTGATCGGCGCGGGGAGAATTGATGAGCGTACGGTCAATGAAGTAGTAAAGGATATCCAGAGGGCTCTGCTCCAGGCCGATGTAAATGTAAAACTCGTTATGGCAATGTCCCAACGGATCAAGGAGCGTGCAATGAAAGAGGATCCTCCTGCGGGAATGAGTCCGAGAGAGCATGTAGTTCGTATAGTTTACCAGGAACTTATGGGGATAATCGGGAAGGGAGCAGAAATCCAGCTTAAACCACAGATTATTATGATGGTCGGGCTGCAGGGGAGCGGAAAAACCACAAGTGTTGCAAAGCTTGCCCGCTACTTCCAGAGAAAAGGGCTTAAAGCAGGAGTTATTGCCGCAGATACTTTCCGCCCGGGAGCTTATCACCAGCTTAAGACGCTGAGTGACAAGCTCAACGTAGCTTTTTACGGGGAGGAAGGAAACTCCGATGCTGTGATGATTACTAAAAACGGATTAAAAGCTCTTGAAAAATACGATGTAAGAATTGTGGATACTGCAGGCAGGCATGCTCTGGAAGCTGATCTGATAGATGAGATGGAACGGATTAATGCTATTGCAAAGCCTGACCACAAGTTTATGGTTCTGGACGCAGGCATAGGACAGCAGGCAAGCCAGCAAGCCCACGCATTTAACAATTCCGTGGGAATTAC
>DCFT01000050.1:0-1226 GCA_002319885.1 Bacteroidales bacterium UBA1797 | reverse complement strand
GCTTTTATCGGAGTTGGAGAAACTCCGGAAGACTTTGAAAAGTTTGAAGCTGACAGATTCATCTCAAGGCTGCTGGGAATGGGAGACCTCAAGAGCCTTATGGAAAAAGCTGAGGAAACTCTGAGCGCAGAAGATGTTAATGTAGAAGCTATGATGCAGGGACGCTTCACTCTCAAGGACCTGTACAAGCAGATTGAAGCCATGAACAAGATGGGACCTCTCAAACAGATAATGTCAATGCTGCCCATGGGCATGGGAGGTTTGGGAGGCATGAAGTTGTCAGATGAGATGTTCCAGGCTACAAGTGACAAGATGAAAAACTACAGGGTTATCATGGACTCAATGACAGAAGAGGAAATGTCAGATCCCAAAATTATAGGTGGTTCAAGAATCAAAAGGATTTCAAGAGGTTCGGGCTGCAGCGCTGAAGATGTTAGAGAGCTTTTAAAATATCATAAGACCATGCAAACAGCTTTTAAAGGTTTTAAAGGCGGAAAATTCAATATCCAGAAAATGATGAAGAAAAAAATCGGGATGTAATCATCCCATTTTTGTTTGCTATTTTTTCCTGCATTAATAACGATCACATATTTCAAGAAAATTAGTCAGAAGTTCTTCTCCTTGTATAGTGTGTGAAACCTCTGGATGCCACTGAACGCCATATAGCGGTTTTGTTGGGTGGCACATAGCTTCGATCTCACAGATATCGGATCTCGCGAGATGAATAAAACCCTCAGGAATAATGGCAACTTCATCTGCATGCGAAGCCCATACGGTGGTTTTCGGGCCAAGTCCCCGAAGGATATCGTCTTCTTTGAGTACTTCAATCTCGACTTCTGCATACCCACCTATTTTCCCGGCGTGAACATGCCCTCCATAAGCCAGAGCAATTGCCTGGTGCCCGAGGCAGATTCCTAGAATAGGAAGGTCAATTTCCCGGACATAATCAAAACATAAGCCTGCTCTCTCCATTTCCGGCCCTCCGCTCAGGATCAGCCCATCCGGTTCTTCAGCCAGAATATCCTCAATTGGCGTCGTATTGGGAATAATTTTTGTATCCATATCGAGATCACGGAGAGCTCGCTGGATGAGGTGGCAAAATTGACCATAGTTGTTAACAACAAGAATTTTAAGTTCTCTCATAGCTCCTTCCATTTCTGTTTAACGTTATTAAATTGTTCTGAAGATTGAGTTTATTCTATAGCCAATCTAATCCTATTTTAATT
>DCFT01000028.1:190342-191270 GCA_002319885.1 Bacteroidales bacterium UBA1797 | reverse complement strand
CTCACAAAATCAACCACAGGATCACCGCTAAAGTGGTCAGAGTAGTAGGTGAAGAAATAGAAGCGGACGTAATGAGTATTCAGGACGCTCTCAGGCTTGCAGATACCTTAGAGCTTGATCTGGTTGAAATTTCTCCGAGTGCCGATCCCCCTGTTTGCCGGATCGTTGATTATCAGAAATTTCTCTATCAGCAAAAGAAAAAGCAAAAAGAGATAAAAGCCAAAACATCTAAGGTTGTTGTGAAAGAGATCAGGTTCGGGCCCAACACCGATGATCACGATTATAATTTTAAGCTCAAGCATGCCATGAGATTCCTTGAAGAGGGTGCAAAAGTAAGAGCTTATGTGTTTTTTAAAGGAAGATCAATCTTATTCAAGGAACAGGGTGAAGTTTTATTATTACGATTTGCGAACGACCTTGAAGAATATGGAAAAGTTGAACAACTCCCAAGGTTGGAAGGAAAAAGGATGATTGTATCTTTTTCACCAAAAAAGAAAAAATAGTTTTTTAATATATTTGAACGAGAGAAATGCCAAAAATGAAGACGAATCCGGGTGCAAAGAAGAGATTTTCTCTGACCGGAACAGGAAAGATCAAGCGTAAACATGCATTTAAAAGCCACATCCTTACAAAAAAAACGACAAAACGGAAGAGAAATCTTACCTATGCCGGTGAGGTACATAAAACAGATCTTAAGAATGTTAAGCTGTTGCTGGCAATGAAATAATGTAGCAACGTTGCATACAACGTCTGTACAACGCATTGAAAAATTAAATTATAGTATTAACAGATTGTTCAGCATTTAAGAGTCTATACCGGACCGCTGACATTCAAAAAAAAATGAGTTATGCCAAGATCAGTAAATTCAGTTGCTTCAAGAGCCAGAAGAAAGAAGGTTCTTAAGCAGACAAAAGGAAACTTCGGATCA
>DCFT01000028.1:182890-190101 GCA_002319885.1 Bacteroidales bacterium UBA1797 | reverse complement strand
AAGGAAACTTCGGATCAAGAAGAAACGTAATAACGGTTGCAAAGAATACCCTCGACAAAGGGATGGGGTATGCATACCGCGACAGAAAGAAAAAGAAAGGCCTTTTCAGGGCAATGTGGATTCAAAGGATAAATGCAGGTGTTCGTCAGTATGACATGAGCTATTCCGAGTTTATCGGCAAGCTTGATAAGAAAGGGATTGCACTTAATAGAAAAACTCTTGCCGACCTTGCTATGAACCACCCGGAAGCTTTTAAAGCAATTGTGGAAACCGTAAAATAGCAGGAACGTTGCATGCAACGATCCTACAATGCATATTTTATAAAAGAAAGGGACATGTTTGTTAAAACGTATCCCTTTTTTTATTTTATATGTGTAGGGACGTTGCATGCAACGTCCCTACACTGCATATATTACATGCATCGAACCTACACAACAGGATTTATTTCGCCTTCATAAACATCCTGTTCCAACGTATTCTTTTTAAACCACTGGCTTCCTTGTCAAGCGATAACCAGATGAACTTTGGTTTGCCAACTATATGATCTTCCGGAACAAAGCCCCAATACCTCGAATCCGCTGAATTATGACGGTTATCTCCCATCATCCAGTAGTAATTCATCTTAAACTTGTAGCTCACTGAAGGCTTATTATTAATATAGATTGTGCTTCCTTCAACCCTCAGAGCATTATGCTCATACACATTAATTATACGCTCGTACAGACAGAGATTACTGGTATCGAGTTTTACAGTTGCACCTTTTACAGGTATCCAGATAGGTCCATAATTATCTTCATTCCAGCCATAAACCGGATTATATGGAAAAATATGCGGGGCATATTCATTCTTACTGGTATACACTGGCGATACTTCTGTAACATTAGTAAACCTGGAAATGGCTTCGGCATTTGCTTTTGTTAAAGGCAAAAGGTAAACCGTACCCGATAACATAGTCTGATCTGATTTGGAGATATCAAGACGTTCAAATGCCATAGGATTTATAGTGGTTCCATTGGTGGTAACAGAATACGTCGTTTGCTGGGTACCGTTATTCGGAACAACTTTCCCATTTACATAAAGAATACCTCTCTTGATTGTCACAGAGTCTCCTGGTATACCTATACATCTTTTCACATAATTATCTCTTCTGTCAACGGGCCTGTATATAACTGTATAATGATCCCAAACTTCCTTTCTGGCTTCCTGCAAATAATAATTATTTGGTTTAAGGTTTGAAACACCATCCATTTCTTTTAACTCTCTGGCTCGCCTTCTGACTATCTCGTAATAGCTTGTAGCTTGTTCCTCCACTACAACTGTATCACCTGCAGGGAAATTAAAAACAATAGGATCGTTATTTTTCACTCTGCCCAGTCCGGCAAGTCGCTTATAAGGCCAGATTATCAGATTTGACCACGATTTACCATTGATAATCGGCATTGTATGCTGTGTAAAAGGAAAAGCTATGGGAGTATTCGGCATCCTGGGGCCATACGCAAGTTTGCTCACAAACAGATGATCACCTACGAGTAAAGATTTCTCCATTGATGGAGTCGGTATCCGGTAATTCTGAAAGAGAAAAATATTTATCAGCGAAACAGCAATCACGGCAAAAATCAGAGCATCAAGCCATTCAATAAAAGCACTGTTTTTCCCATTTCGCTTCTTCCAGAATGTCCAGTTAACTTTCTCACTGATATAAATATCGTAGATAACAGCTAACCCTATCAGAAACAAGTAATTACCAATCCAGATTACCACAAGAATATAAAGTAACGCAACAACTGCAAACCTTATATTTTTTTTTGTTAAAAGTTTATTCATAATAAAACTGTTTTATTGAGTCGGTAAAAATAGAAATAATAATCAGAAACATACTACTTACACAATTGACACCTGTTAAACGATTTTCTTAAATAATCGGCCAAACCTTATCGACCTTAGTCCCGATAATTCTTTATCAGTTGAAAGCCAGATGAAAACCGGTTTGCCTATAATATGATCTTCCGGCACGAAGCCCCAATACCTTGAATCGGACGATTTATGCCTGTTATCTCCCATCATCCAATAATAATCCATCTTAAAAGTATAATGATCAACGGGTAAATCATTTATATATATTTTATCACCCTTAATCTTTAAATCATTATGTTCATACACTCCTATTATCCGTTCATAAAGACAAATATTGCTGGTATCCAGTTTTACAACAGATCCTCTGGCAGGTATCCATAATGGTCCAAAATTGTCCTCATTCCATCTGAAAGAAGGATTATTCGGAAAGATCTGGGGAGAAAACTGACCATATTTTTCGACTACAGGTGAAACACCGGTAACATTAGTGAATTTTGATAAAGCAGCTGCTGCTGACCTTGTTAGTGGCAATAAATATTCTGAACCTGATATCATTATCTGATCAGCCCTGTAAATTCCCAGCCGTTCAAACGCTTTTGGATTAATCATATCTCCGTTAGTAGTCACAATATAGTCTGTTTGTTGTGTCGCGTTTTCGGGTACAGGTTTTCCGTTGATAAAAAGGTTTCCTGAGATTATCTTTACTGTATCGCCCGGAATTCCGATACATCTTTTTACATAATTATCCCTTCTGTCAACCGGACGGTAGACAATATGGTTATTTGCCCAAACTTCTTTTCGGGCCAGGCTAAGAAAATAATTGTCTGTTTTTGATGTGTCCTTCAAATACTGTTCTCTTTGTTTAATATCCCGCGCTGTACTTCTTACAATTTCGTAATAGCTTGTTACCTGATCTTCAATAACGACAGTATCGCCGGCAGGAAAATTAAAAACAACCGGATCATTATTTTTTACCCTGCCCAGACCAGCCAGACGTTTATATGGCAATATAATAAGATTGGACCATGAGCGGGCTGTTGACCCGGGTATCATATTTGGTGTAAAAGGTATTGCAATTGGTGTATTGGGCATTCTTGGACCATAAGCCAACTTACTGACAAATAACCTGTCTCCAATCAATAATGATTTTTCCATCGATCCTGTTGGGATCTTATAATTCTGAAACAGGAAGATATTTATCAGAGTTACAGCTATAACAGCAAAAATCAAAGCATCAAGCCATTCGATAAAAGCACTGTTCTTTCCATGCCTCTTTTTCCAGAATGTCCAATTCACTTTTTCTGATACATTTAAATCATATATTACCACCAGGCCTATTAAAAACCAGAAATTCCCTATCCAGAATACAACAAGAATATAAAGAATAGAAATAATACAAAATTTTAAATACTTCTTCTGAAGGATATTTTTCATAGCAAATCTGTTTCAATCGGTTAAGAGAATATAAGGGTTCAGAAACCCATAACATCCTTCATTGTGAATACTCCTTCTCGTGAATGTATGAATTCTGCGGCAACTATAGCCCCTAAAGCCAAACCTTTCCGGTTTTTAGCCTCGTGTACAAGGCTTAAGGTATCGGTCTCAGAATCCCAGGAAACTGTATGTTTGCCGGGAACATCTCCTTCCCTGACAGAACGTATAGGTATGCAAAAATTCGTTTTATTCATTTCACTACACCATTTTTCATACTTCGAATGGTTTTCAATAATATCTTCTGCAAGAGTGATAGCTGTGCCACTAGGTGCATCGAGCTTTTTTGTATGATGAATCTCTTCAATTGATACATCATAGTTATGATATCGTTCCATTTGTTTTGCCAGTTCGCTATTGAGCATAAAAAGCAGGTTGACACCTATACTGAAATTTGAAGAGTGAATGAAGGCTGTCTTATTTATTTTACACACTTCTGCTGCCTCATTGTACTTTTCCAGCCATCCGGTAGTGCCCGATACAACAGGAACTTTTTCGCTTAGACATTTTGTTATATTTTCAAACGCGGCAGAAGGAGATGTAAACTCAATTGCAATATCAATTCCTTTTAGATTAGAACTTTTCAGGTCACTTTCATTATACTGATCTACAATGAGTTTTATAAAATGTCCACGTTTAATGGCTATGGACTCAATTTCATGCCCCATGCGTCCATAACCTATTAATGCAATGTTCATAATTGATTGTTTTTGCGAAATTACCTGTTTTATAACACCATACAACATCAAAATTCAATTAAATTCTTAAAGAGAAGTTAAAATTTTGATTTTAATAAATATTTTTACCAATTTGGGTATTGTAGTTTTGTAGAGACGTAGCATGCTACGTCTCTACAAAACAAAACAAATAAAAAAAATTCCTATATTTCATAAAATAAATTTTATGGTATGAAGAATTTAATTATCTCATTATCAGTAATAATTATGGTAATAACCGGATCATTCACTCAAAATAAGAAGGCCGATCTTGTAATTATAAACGGCAGGGTTCTTACAATTAATAAAGATAATCCTGACGCCCAGGCTATTGCTGTCAAAGGAGAAATGATAATTGCAACAGGAACAACAAAAGAAATATCGGCATATATTGAAGAAGGAGTCACAAAAATTATTGACGCTCGCGGAAGACTTGTAATCCCTGGTTTTAATGATGCCCACGCTCATTTTGGTCCCCTCGATCCCGATTACATTGAACTGCGTTATACCACTGATCCCGCAGTAATAACGCGGAAAGTTAAAGCCCAGGTTGAAAAATCAAAACCGGGAGAGCTTATACAAGGCGGACATTGGGAACATGAGATGTTTTTCGACAAAAAATGGCCGACAAAGGAACTTCTTGACAGGGTATCTCCGGATAATCCGGTGATGCTCAGCAGGGCAGACGGACATTCAGTTCTTGTAAATTCATACATTCTTAAAGCTTCAAACATAACAAAAGATACTCCTGATCCTTTTGGCGGAGTTATTCAAAAGGATCCGGTAACCGGTGAACCAACCGGCATTCTTAAAGAAAATGCTGAGATGCTGATCAAAACAGGTGAAGTTAAACCATCAAGGACAACTGAGGAGGAATCTGCAAGATTATGGCAGGGATATCTTCTTGCATTGAAGGAAGCCCGTCAGTATGGCGTTACCAGTATACAGATACCGGGAGCCGCGGATTTCGAAACCTATGAAAAACTTAAAAAAAATGGTGATTTGACGTGCAGGATAGATATCGGAAAATCACTCACCGCCGATACCACCCTGCTTAATACATATATTGAACTTGAAAAACGTTATCCGCGAGAGTCCAACTGGATAAGATTCGGATACCTAAAGGCTTTTATGGATGGCACTTTAGGATCAGGAACTGCATTAATGTTTGAACCTTATAGTGATAACCCATCTACATCAGGACTCGCTTTGATACCTTATGAAGAGATGGAGAAAATGGTTCTTGCGGCAGACAAGTCAGGTTTTCAGATAGGAATTCATGCAATTGGCGATAAAGCTAATAACTGGGTATTGAATGCTTATGAGAAAGCTGAACTTTTAAACGGGAAACGCGACAGCCGACACCGGGTAGAACATGCCCAAACACTTCAGGCAAATGATATTCCACGCTTTGCCAGGCTTGGAGTAATTGCTTCTATGCAACCTACTCATTGTATCTCCGACAAAAAATTCTGCGATAAACGTATTGGTCCGGAAAGGGCAAAGGGTGCATATCCATGGAAAAGTCTTGCGGATGCCGGGGCAGTACTGGCATTTGGTACAGATTACCAGGTAGAACCGCTTAATCCGATGGAAGGCCTTTATGCTGCTGTCACCCGCAAGGACAGGCTCGGAGAAAAGGGAGAAGGCTGGCATCCCGAGCAAAAGATCAGTATGGAAGATGCCATAAAATACTATACTCTGGGATCAGCATATGCACAGTTTATGGAAAACAGGAAAGGAATGATAAAAACCGGCTATCTGGCAGATATTGTAATACTGGATAAGGATTTACTGACAATTCCTGAAAATGAAATTATGACTACAAAAGTGGATTATACAATTGTTGGAGGAAAAGTTGTATATGCGTCGGGAAAGTAGAAAAGGGTTGCTTCGTCGCTTCGCTCCTCGCAATGATCAACAATTTTATTTAATTTCGTAGGGTTCAGTATAGGAATAAACTTACTCGCACCGTCATTGCGGGCGAAACGAAGCAATCTTTTTCTACCTTATTGGTTTTTACAAACTTACAACTATTCTGACAGCGAATATAATATCTTCATTGCTTCCTCTCTGCTCGAACCACAAAACTCCTTTTCAGCTTTGAACCCGGCGCATACAGGAGGATAACCGGGACCATTATAAATATCACACCGGTAATCTTCAAGCAAATGAATACATCTGACGCCTGCCGGTTTACCTCCAGCCATTCCTGGTATAGGCGAAGATATTGAAAGCGCAATGCAACAGGCTCCGCAATTTTCTCTGCAATTCATCCGGCAAATATATCAAATACTACAAAGTGTTTTTCAAAAAAATCCATAAACCACAAAGTAACACGAAGGAAAACATTTAGTATCATAGAGAAAAGAAACCTGAGAGGTATATTTATTGTTATTTTTACAAAAAATAAGTCTGATGAGAATTGATATTATTACAGTGCTTCCTGAATTACTCGAGAGCCCCTTCAATCATTCAATAGTTAAAAGGGCAAGGGAGAAAAAGCTTGTTGAAATAAATATTGTCAATCTCAGGGATTTTACGAATGACAGGTACAAGAGTGTGGATGATTATGCATTCGGAGGAGGAGCAGGAATGGTTATGATGATCGAACCTGTTTTTAAGGCTATTGAAAAACTCAGGAGTGAGCGGGAGTATGACGAAATAATCTATACTTCACCTGACGGAGAAAAATTTACCCAGAGGTTAGCAAACCAGCTTTCGCTTAAACAAAATATAATAATACTTGCCGGCCATTATAAAGGTGTGGATCAGAGAATACGTGACTTTCTTGTGACAAGGGAGATATCGATAGGAGACTATGTCCTTTCGGGAGGAGAACTGCCTGCAGCTGCTATTACTGATGCTATTGTAAGACTTCTGCCGGGTGCCCTGTCAGATGAACAGTCAGCATTGTCCGATTCATTCCAGGATGATCTTCTTGCTCCCCCTGTGTATACACGACCCGCTGATTTTAATGGCTGGAAGGTACCCGATATACTTCTTTCAGGTCATGCCGCAAAAATCGAAAACTGGAAGCATGAGCAGTCGGAAGAAAGGACAAAAAGACTAAGGCCTGACCTTCTCCATGATGATGATGAGAATGGATGATCAGTCGGCCTGATGACTAAGGGACTAAGGGACTAAGGG
>DCFT01000028.1:86986-182610 GCA_002319885.1 Bacteroidales bacterium UBA1797 | reverse complement strand
CTAAGGGACTAAGGGACTAAGGGACGAAGGGACGAAGGAAAAGAGGTTTAAGTTGTTTAACTCACTGAGAAAAACATTGTTACTTTATGGTAAAAAAGAGAGTTTTGAAATATTGAAAAGCTTTCGTAAGATTGTATACACATTTAATCAATTATTATATATTTAATAATCAATAACATGAATAATCAGGATTATATTAATCGGGAAGACAAATTTGGTGCACATAACTATCATCCACTTCCTGTAGTTCTTGAAAGAGGTGAAGGACCATTCGTCTGGGATGTTGAAGGAAAAAGATATTTCGACTTCCTGTCGGCCTATTCAGCAGTGAATCAGGGTCATTGCCATCCGGCAATTGTTAAAGCATTAACAGATCAGGCAAAAAGGCTCACACTTACTTCCAGGGCATTTTATAATTCGGTACTTGGTGAGTATGAAGAATATGTAACAAAATATTTTAAATACGACAAGGTTCTTCCTATGAATTCAGGTGCGGAAGCTGACGAGACTGCTTTGAAGCTCTGCCGTAAATGGGCTTATAAGAAAAAAGGTATCAAACAGAATAATGCAAAGATCATTGCATGTGAAGGCAACTTTCATGGTCGCACTATATCAATTATTTCAATGTCGACTGATCCCGATGCCAGGGATGATTACGGACCTTTTACTCCTGGCTTTATAATAATCCCCTATAACGATCTGAAAGCTCTTGAAAATGCTCTCAGAGACCCCGATGTAGCCGGTTTTCTTGTTGAGCCTATACAGGGTGAGGCAGGAGTTTTCGTACCTGACGAAGGTTATCTGAAAAAATCATACGACCTGTGTAAATCAAAAAATGTTCTCTTCATTGCTGACGAGGTACAGACAGGGATTGCCCGCACAGGAAAACTTCTGGCATGTGATCATGAAGGTGTTCGTCCCGATATACTTATCCTTGGTAAAGCGCTTTCCGGCGGAGTCCTTCCGGTTTCTGCAGTACTGGCTGATGACGAGATCATGCTTACTATAAAACCCGGAGAGCATGGATCCACCTTCGGAGGTAATCCGCTTGCTGCAAAAGTTGCTGTTGCCGCTCTCGAAGTTGTTAAAAATGAAAAGCTTGCCGAGAATGCTGAACGCCTGGGAAGAATCTTTCGGAAAGAATTCCAGAGCATAAAATCGGATATGGTTGAACTGGTTCGTGGGAAAGGACTTCTGAACGCGGTTGTCATAAAACCAAAAAATGGAAAAGAAGCGTGGGATGTATGTCTGGCAATGAAAGATAAGGGACTCATTGCAAAACCAACACATAACCATATTATCCGGTTTGCTCCTCCCCTTGTTATCACTGAGCAACAACTGATGGAAGCAATCGGCCTGATTAAAGAAGCATTCAAACTTTTTGAATAAGAAATTACGATAATGAAAAAATATACTCCGTTGCGAAATATTATCAGAACCATTGCGATCCTGTTTATCCTGATTATTCTATCATCTAAGGGCAATAGTCAGGTCACCATCGGGGAACTTCAGGGGCATATAAAATATCTCTCCTCTGACGCCCTTGTTGGAAGACTTACCGGATCGCCGGGGGATAGTCTGGCTGCTGTGTACATAAAAGATAAACTGACTTCATATGGATTGAAACCACTTACTGGTGATGGATTTCAGAGGTATAAAGTTACAAAAAGAGTAACAGCCGGTAAATCTAATTCTCTTTCTATAAATGGAATAGATTACACCATTGACAAAGACTTTATGCCATTTTCTTTCAGTTCTGATAGCAGATTGGAGTCAGAAGTTGTTTTCGCCGGATATGGATTCAATATCAACGCTGACAGTCTGAAATGGAATGACTATGAAGGCGTGGATGTAAAAGGTAAATGGGTAATGATACTACGAGGCGACCCGGAACCTGAAAATAGTAAAAGTCCGTATATTCCTTTCAGCGCTGACAGAGACAAAGCTCTGCTGGCAAAAGATATGGGCGCTGCAGGGGTACTGATGGTTTCAGGTCCATTATTTGATGCACAGGATGTCTTTGAACCGTTGAACCTGGAAGGATATTCTGTTGATATTCCTGTTTTGAGGATTAAAAAAGAAGTTGCAGATGTCATTCTGTCAAAATCGAAAAATAATGTTGCTTCGCTCGAGAAAAAGCTTAATGATACAAAAAAGCCATTTTCATTTTCCACCATGGTCTCTGTTAATGGTAAAGCTGAAATAGTGAGGGAACTGGCAAATACAAGAAATGTTGAAATGGTGCTGCCTGGTGAGGACCCAAAACTTAAAGACCAATATATTATTTTGGGTGCACATTTTGATCATCTCGGCATGGGCGGACCAGGTTCAGGAAGCAGGGCATTAGACACCATCGGCATACATCATGGCGCTGACGATAATGCTTCAGGTGTGGCAATGATGCTTGAACTGGCAGAAAAATTTGCAGAAACAAAAGGCAGCCATAAGAGAAGCATTTTATGTCTTTCCTTCAGCGGAGAGGAAGAAGGACTCCTGGGTTCAAAACATTTTGTTGATGACCCGGGTATTGATCTTTCAAAGGTAAATGTTATGATTAATATGGATATGGTTGGCAGGTTAAATGAAGCAAATAACCTGCAGATAGGAGGAGTTGGCACGGCTACCGGTTTAAGAGACATAGTGTATGCAAATACTGATACCTCAATTATTAAACTCTCTCTTTCAGATGAAGGTTATGGTCCTTCAGATCATTCTTCTTTCTATGGCAAAAATATTCCGGTACTGTTCTATTTTACCGGAGCTCATATGGATTACCATACACCAACCGACACTTGGGAAAAAATTAACTACAAAGGAATGGTTGAGATATCCGATCTGATTTTTAAAGTAGCTGAAAAGCTGGCCGATGATAGCTCAAGATTAGTATTTAAAGAAGCCGGACCAAAAGAAGAGGCCAACAGATATCCAAGAAGGAAAGGAATGACTCTTGGAATTATGCCTGATTTCGCTGGTGTAATTAAAAACGGTTTAAGAGCAGATTTCGTTACTCCGGGAAAACCGGCAGCACTGGGAGGAATGCAAAAAGGTGACATTATTCAATTTATTGACGGAAAACCTGTTAATAATATTCAGGATTACATGTTCAGAATGGGTCAACTTAAACACGGTCAGATTATTAGTGTTGAAGTTTTACGTAATGATAAAAAAGTGGTTTTAGTGATACAATTGTAAAGAATTATACGTCTAAGTGCTATCAGGGATTTAATACTTTCCAAGATGAAAAAATTTATTTTATGGCTTTTAGCATTTTTAATTACGTTCAGTGCTGCAATTTATCAACGCATGACCGGACCAACTTATCCAAAGAAGCTGGAAGTAACAGTTAATGATAAAAGTCAGGAACTGAAACTTGTAAGGAGTCTTAGTCTGAATGAAAAACCTGAGGTCAGATTAAATATTAACGATACATCGGTTAAGGCAAAACTTTTCTTCAAACGGTTTAAAACTAATGAAGCATATCAGGTTTCCGATTTTGTATATAAAGATTATCCGGTGAAATCTTTCATAATGAATAAAATATTCAAAATATATGAAGAAAAAGGATTTTTTGCAAGCGTACCTCAACAACCTCCGGCAGGTAAACTCCAATACTATTTTGAAATAACCGATTCAAAGGGAACCAGATCTTTTCTTAAGGAAGCCCCGGTGGTGATCAGGTTTAAAGGAAATGTCCCCGCCTTTGTCCTCATTCCTCATATCCTTTTAATGTTTCTGGCAATGCTACTATCGACTCTTGCCGGACTTATGAGTGTTATAAAATTTCCATTATACAGAAAATATGCGACATGGACACTTTTCATATTCATTGCAGGAGGTTTTGTTCTTGGCCCGCTTGTTCAGTATTTTGCCTTTGGTGACTTATGGACAGGAATTCCTTTTGGCTGGGACCTTACCGACAATAAAACTCTTATTGCATTAATTTTCTGGGTTCTGGCTGTGGTAATGAACAAAGATAAAGAGAGACCATTCTATGTAGCCCTGGCTGCTATTGTCCTGCTGGTAATATTTTCCATACCTCATAGCTTATTTGGTTCTGAGCTTAATTACACCAGCGGACAGGTGACCCAGGGAATAATTCTTAACTTTTTCTGAAATTTCTTTTAAAATTTCTTAAATTGAGTGCAGCATAAAAAAAAATACCACGTCTATTGAATAGAAAATTAATAGAAGGTGGGTGCAGCAACACATATAAAAACTAGTCTTTATATAAAGATGTCAAATGTAGAAGCGGCATTCAGAAACCTACACCAGGATCTTTTGGACGGGTGTAAAAACGGCGACCAGAAAGCACAGTTTCAGATCTACAAATTGTACTACAAAGCAATGTACAATACAAGTCTGCGAATTGTTAATGACACCATGGAAGCCGAAGATATAATGCAGGAATCGTTCCTGTCGGCCTTTGAAAAAATTGATACTTATTCAGGAACTGTAAGTTTCGGTGCGTGGCTTAAAAAGATTGTTGTTAACCGCTCACTCGATGCCCTGAACAAAAGAAAAGCGGTCTTTGAAGATATTGAGTCACATGTTGGTATAAGAGATGATAGCGGTGATGATACAGCCAGATACGAGGAAATTGATGTCAGGGTTGAAGAAGTTAAAGCAGCTATCGAACGGCTTCCCGATGGATACAGAATCATCCTCTCTCTCTACCTTCTCGAGGGTTACGATCATGATGAAATTGCAGAAATACTCTCAATAAACAGCAGTACATCACGATCACAACTGTCAAGAGCAAAACAGAAACTCATTGGAGAATTAAAAGAAAAATGAAAATCAACGGATATGAAAAGCATTGATGACATAATCAGAAGTAACAAGGATTATTTCGAAGATGAAGAACCTTCGGAAGGTCACTTTGAAAGATTTAACAGGAAACTTGAAAAAAGATTTCAGACCAATACCACTACAAGGAGTATTGTTCCTTACCTGTTAAAAGCTGCTGTTGTAACTTTGCTCGTTACTCTCTCTTCCCTCTGGACATGGGACCACTTCATTCGTCCGGGCAGCAACAGGATGACTCTTGGACAGGTTTCACCCCAATATAAAGAAGTTGAAAACTATTATCTGCACCAGGTGAACATTATGGAAGGTGAAATCGTCAATGTGGATCTGAAAAATCATCCTAATCAAAAAGCCATGCTGATGAAAGAGATGAATAGTATGGATTCAACTTACATTTCTCTGCAGAAGGAGCTCAAAGCAAATCCAAATGATGAAAGAATAATAAACGCAATGATAGAACATTATCAGACTAAGCTCGATGTTATGACATATATAGTCAGTCAGCTTAAATCAATTAAAAGTGTGAACCAAAATAAAAAGGAAAATGGAAAAACTAAATTATAAATCAGTTGCACTCTTCATCATATCTTTCTTTATTGTCTCTTCTGCAATGTATGCAGATGAGGTAACAAAAGAATACCATAAGGAGTATACAGCAGGTTCAAAAACTCTCGATATAAGCAACAAATACGGAGATGTAATTATTCAAAGCTGGGATAAGGACCAGATAGTTATAAATGTTAAAGTAACTGTCGATATGTCAAACAGAGAGAGGGCTCAGGACTTCCTGGACAAGATAGATGTTCAATTTTCGGAAGGCTCTGATGTTATTTCGGCAAAAACTGTCATTGATGACAAATTCAATTTTACAGGTTGGGGTGATTCAAAAAAATTCAGTATAGACTATAATATTAAAATGCCTGTCGGAACAGATCTTACGCTTGCAAACAAATATGGTAATACAGATATAGATGAACTTCACGGATTAATGGATCTTGATATTAAATATGGAAACCTTAGTGCAGGGAAGCTCACAAGGGGAAATGTAAAACCACTAAGCACACTTAATATTTCTTACGGAAAAGGTACCATTGATGAAACAGGCTGGCTCGATCTTACTGAAAGATACGTAGGAAGCATGGATATTGCAAAAAGTCAGGCAATCCTTCTGGATAGCAAATATTCCAAGATAACACTTGGAGAAACAAGTTCAATTGTGGGTCAGAGTAAATACGATAATATCAGGATAGAAACCATCAATAATCTGGTTCTTGAAAATGGATATACGGAAGTCAATATCGGAGAACTCACAAAAAAACTTACATACCACGGAAGTTATGGTTCATTCTCAATTGATCGCGTACCGGCAGGATTTGAATCTTTAGATGTGGAAACACATTACATGGGCGTCAAGCTGGGAATCGAGGAATCAGCAAACTATAAACTTGATGCAAAAGTTTCATACGGGGGACTGAAATATAATGAGGATAATTTTAAAAATCAAAGACGAATAGTTGAGAACAACTCGCATGAGGTATCAGGCACTGTAGGTAATGAAGAAAATCCAACATCCCGGGTCAATGTGATTGCTTCATATGGTTCTGTAAGACTCGACTAATAAATACATTACAACATTTTTAACCTGGCGGAAATGTTACAACATTTCCGCTTTTTTTTGCAACAATCTCATTTAAATACGGTCTTTAAGTTGAAGAAGATGAAGATTCAAAAAGTTCTTTAAATTTTAGATATACAAGAATGAAACTTTACAAAAAAATATCAAGCCTGTTGATTTTAGTTTTAATTTCAATCACCGCTTCGGCACAGAACAATAATTGCAGTCTGAAAAAAACTTTTTCTGTCAAACCGGGATCTACTCTCAGAATTTCAAATAAATACGGAGATGTGAATTGTATCACTGGAAAAAATGACTCTCTACTTATATGTGCAACAATCAATATACTCCAGGATAATTATGATCTGGTGCAGAAGAGCATGAAACTGGTCGATATCAGGTTCGGCAAATTTAAAGATACAGTGGTCGTTTCAACATCTTACGATAAGAAGTTCTTTTCAGAAACAATGAGACAGGGAAGAAAAAGGTTCAGCGTTGACTATCTGATTAAAATGCCAGCATATATGAACCTGAATATTACTGATGAGTTTGGTAATATCTCAATTGATGAGATCTCCGGAACCCTGAAGATAAATCTTTCCCAGGGGAATCTGAGTGCAAAGAGAATTACCAGAGGTGATGCAGTGCCCATTAACTCTGTTAAAGTTGACCACGGCAAAATAGATATCGATGAACTAAACTGGATGAATTTAACCCTTCTTAATTGTCCTTCAGTAAATATTGAAAAAGCCAGGGCCCTGGGGATAAATTCATCCATTTCAAAAATACATCTTGGAGATATAAGTTCTCTTGTCAGCTATTCTAAATCTGACAGTTACATCATTAATTCAATAAATAATATTATAACAGAAAGTACATACTCCGAATATGAAATAAAAAAACTTAACACCCGATTAAAGGCAAAAGCAACTTATGGTTCAATAAATATATCGGAGCTCATGAAAGGATTCAGTAATATTGACATTGTTTCTTCCCAAAGCAGTATAGGTATAGTCACAGCAGAGCCTGTTTCCTTCAAGGCGGATATTATAACAATTGATGCCTCGGTAAAATTTCCGCAATCAAAATATCCGGGGATTATAAAAACTGACGTTAATTCTTCAACAACTATTCTTGGATTGGCAGGAACAGATAAAGAAACCAGATCTGTAATCACAATCCGTGCAACATCCGGGAATCTTTCTATTCGGTAACTTTATATTACAGATACACGTAAGCACGACTAAAAAATGATTCTAATTCTCTGTGTCACTCTGTGCTTCTGTGTAACTCGGTGAAAGTTCTTCCTGACTATTTGTCTTTTGTATTTATCACCTCTACAGTCTTGCAACTCCCTGAAATTGCTCCAGGGCAATTTCTTTACTGTCGTCCCTCTTCATCCTTGTAAACAAAGACACCTTCTTTTCCATCAGCGGTGGCATAAGCTCTGAACATACCTGAGGAGTTGAATGGCATTGAAATATTTCCTGATTTGTCCACACAGATTACGCCCCCGCTTCCACCTGCCTTTACAAGCTTATCGTTTACCACAAGGTCAGATGCCTCCTTCAGGGAAAGGCCTTTATATTCCATCAATGCGGAGATATCATGAGCCACAGTCCATCTTATAAAATATTCTCCATGGCCGGTACCCGAAACAGCACAGGTATTGTTATTAGCGTACGTCCCTGCTCCTATTATGGGTGAATCCCCAATCCTGTTATATCTTTTATCTGCCATACCACCGGTTGATGTTCCTGCTGCCAGGTTACCATTTATATCGAGGGCACAACAGCCGACTGTTCCATGTTTGTCGTTCTTTAAAATCTCCTGAAGCTCTTTAAACCTTTTCTCAGTATAGAAATATGAAGGTGGAACAATCTCAAGCCCCTGTTCTTTGGCAAATTGTGAGGCTCCGGCTCCGGCAAGCATAACATGAGGAGAATTTGTCATCACCCTTCTAGCTGCAGTGATAGGATTCTTAATATCCATAACACCGGCCACTGCTCCCGCTGCAAGATTTGATCCATCCATAATGGCTGCATCAAGTTCATTTCTGCCATCATGTGTAAAAACAGCACCTTTGCCTGCGTTGAAGAGCGGATTGTCTTCCATTGTTCTTATCGTTTGCTCAACAGCATCAAGAGCTGAACCTCCGTCTGCCAGAATTTTCTTTCCTTTATTCAGTGCTATCAACATAGACGCCCGGTATTCTTTTTCAACTTCAGGTGCCAGATTCTCTCTCGTCATTCCACCTGCTCCGCCATGAATTACTATCGCCCACTGCTGTTTTTCCGGAGCAGGAGCTTTCTTGTCAGTTTTATAGGAAAACAGTGCTAATGCAATGATCAGTAAAGAAGAATAAATTATCGGTTTTGCTTTCATATTATTGAGTATTTGAATTTTTCACTGTTACTTGCTATTACTTGCCCCTCTGCTTCTCTTAAGGTGAGAAAATTCTCTAAATGGCTCCGAATAATGAGGCTGTCTTAAAGTTTACATCCATTAACCACAAAGGTCCCAAAGGGTTTACACAAAGTTCACAAAGTTCCGTCCCGATAGCTATCGGAATGAAATACATAGCTTTAACTTTGTGTCCTTTGAGCCTTTTTCAACCACCTAAGCTTTCTTTGACCAACGAAACGTTAGCGAAGTTGGTAGCGAAGCTGGTCTTTGTGTACTCTTGTGGTTAAAAATAATTTTTTCAACGGTCCCTTGGCCGCGAAGCGGCCACGGGGTATACTTTTTAAAAATCCATTTCAACTACAGTTATTCCCGAACCTCCGAATTCCACATGCTCATCACGGAAAGATTTTACAACATCTACTGTTGCCAGATACTCTCTTATGAGCTGTCGTAATATTCCATTGCCCTTCCCATGAAGGATCCTCAGGTTGCGATGCTGTACAATCAATGCATTATCAATGAGGTCACGAACCTGATTTATTGCCTCCTCTCCTCTTACGCCACGAATATCGATTTCGGGTTTAAAATTAATATTACGTTGCACAATGGCCGGATCATTTTCCCTGTATACCTGGTTTGCTCTAAGGCTCTTTTTCAGATCAGCCCTCGATATTCTTTCGATCCTGTCAAGAGGAACAAAAAACCTCAGATTACCGGTTTCAACCTGAACCATTTTATCTTTTATCTCAATTATTTCGCCGGCAGCCTGAGTATCAACCATCCTTACAGCATCTCCTGGTTTTAGCGGATGCTCCTGTGAAGGAGCCTGTACCTGTTTTTCCTTAACCGGTTCAGATTCAAGCTTTATTTTTCTGGCCCTCGAACTGAGGATAGCTATCTTTTCTTCCGACCCGGTTTTCAGTGGTTTTGTATCCTCTGAAACCGCATTTTTAAACTCTTCGAGCTGTTGCCTGATATCTTTTGTTTTTTCTTTTTCTGCCTGTGTCTCCTTAATCTGACGGATAGTGGTTTCAATCATCCTGTTAGATTCCTGAAGCAATTTCTGAGCTTCGTCTTTTGCTTTTGAAATAATCTCCTTTCTTAATGTCCTGGCACCTGAAAGCTCTTTTTCATACTCCGACATCAGTTCTTCCAACCGCTTCTCCTGTTGCCTTATGCTCTGCCGCTTGGTTTCCCAGTATCTTTTGTCGCGGGCTATATCTTTAAGATGCCTGTCATAATTAATATTTTTTACCCCGGCTTTTTCCGAAGCTATTACAAGTATCTCTTCAGGGAGACCTATTTTACGGGCTATTTCAAAAGCAAATGAACTTCCAGGTTTACCAATTGTAAGTTGAAACAATGGCTGCATAAGGTGGTTATCGAATGCCATAGCTCCGTTTTCAACTCCATCAGTAAGTGATGCAAAGTGCTTCAGGTTAGTATAATGCGTGGTGATCACGCCAAACACTTTCTTCCTGTTCAACTCACCAAGGATCGCTTCTGCTATTGAACCGCCAAGCATAGGTTCAGTACCTGTACCGAATTCATCTATCAAAATAAGTGTCTTATCATTACCGTTTTTTACAAAATATTTCATATTGATAAGATGAGAACTATACGTACTTAAATCATTATCAATACTTTGTTCATCACCTATATCGATCAGTATATTTTTAAAGATTCCGGTTTCCGATCCTTCAGCAACCGGGATAGTCAGGCCACATTGTAACATATACTGAAGCAGCCCTACTGTTTTCAGACACACTGATTTTCCACCGGCATTAGGACCTGAGATCAATAGTATTCTGTCTTTTTCATCAAGCACAATCTCGAGAGGTATAACTTTTCTCCCTTCTGATTTTTCAAATGACAGATATAGCAGAGGATGGATCGCACCTTTCCATGCAATGAATGGTTTATCTGTCAGTATCGGTTTGATGGAATGAAGATGATTGCCAAGAAGGGCCTTAGATCTTATAAAATCGATCTCACCCAGGAAAATGTTCGATTCCAGCAAATCATCGATATATGGTCTGACATCATCGGCGAATGCAGTAAGAATCCTTACAATCTCTCTTCTTTCCTCATATTCAAGTTCAACGATATCATTATTTATTTCTACAATCTCTTCAGGTTCAATAAATACTGTCTTTCCGGAGGCTGACTGATCGTGAATCAGACCTTTGATTTTTCTTTTATCGTATGAACTAACCGGGATTACTCCACGGCCGTTTCTTACTGAGGCGGAAGTATCCGAATCTACAATCCCGTCAGACTGAGCCTGTTTGAGTATCGCATTCAACCGTTTTGTTACATGAATACTCTTCCCGATTAGTTCAGCTCTTATCTCTTTCAATCGTGAGGATGCATTATCCCTGATCACACCTTTTTTGTCAATAATCCTGTCAATTGATTCCAGCACATATGGATACATTTTAACTGAACTGCACATCGATTGCAGAACAGGATATTTTACAGCATCTTTATTTCTGAAGAAATTCAGAATTGATTTAACTGTTTCAAGAGTACGTTTAAGATCAAAAACTTCCTGTACTTCAGGAAAAGTACCTTCGATCCTTATCTTATTAAGACAATCTGAAATTTTATAATAGTGTTCTGAGGGGAAAAAATCTTCGAATATCAGGATCTGCTGGAATTCATACGTTGCTGATAATATGTGAGATAAATTCCCGAAGTCATCGACAAATTTAATAGCGTTCACTTTTTCGAGTCCCATAGGGCTGAGACATTTTTCGCCCAGCAATGTTCGGATCCTGTCAAAACCTATCTTATTTTCAAAATTATCTGGATAAATCATAATTAAAAATAAAGAACAAAAGTAAAAAGATAAAAGTAAAAAGAAAAAGGGAAGAAACACGGAGAAAGCAATATCTCTGTTCGATCAAAGTATCCTCACACTTTTCTTCTTCTTTCAGGAATGATGTCTGTATATAGATTATATTCAAAGCATTAATATTTATCTCCTGCGTCAAGGTACAAGGAGTGGAAATGTCAACAAGTTAATTATTGTTAAATCAGCTTGTCCATTCCTGTAGCGGCTATCATTTTTATTAAATTTGAATTATATGAATTCAAACCTTAAAAATAACTACATGAAATTCAAGAAAATTTCCATCGCATTAGTATTGCTTTTGTTTTTGCCGACATGGTTATTGTCGCAAAGCGAGAATGTTGACCTTAGTATGATTTATAAAATCAAACAGGAAGGTTTAAAAAATTCAAGTGTAGAAGATCTGGCTTTCTGGCTCACTGATTTTACAGGTCCGAGACTCACAGCATCCACCGGTTACAAAAATGCCAATGAGTGGGCCAAAAAGAAAATGGAAGAGTTTGGACTTCAGAATGTAAGGATTGAAGAGGCAAAGGACTTCTCGCGTGGTGGATGGGATAATTTAAAGACGTATGCAGCAATGACTGCCCCATACTATTCTAACTTCGCCTGTAATCCGGTCGCATGGACTGGAAGCACAAACGGACTCACAAAAGGTGGTGTTGTATATCTGGATGTTAAGGAAGAAGGCGATCTCGATAAATATAAAGGAAAGGTTGCAGGCAAGATAGTCCTGATGCCTTCTACTGCAACTTATGAAATGAGTTTTGAACCGCTTGCCAGTCGTCTTACCGATGCACAATTAAAAGATCTGACAATGGCTTATTCAGGCTCTCCATCAAGGAGACCACCTTTTGACCGCGCCGCAATGATGGCTCAGAGGGCTCTCCGATCGAAGATATCAGACTTTCTGATGAGTGAAGGTGCAGCTGTGATTATTAATAGTTCAGGGACCTTTAATGTTCCAAGGTCAAATGGTGCCAGCTATAAATCGGGTGATAAAGAACCCATTGCCGAGTTGAACCTTCCCCTTGAAGATTATGGCAGAATGGTTCGTATGATACAACATAACATTCCTGTCGAAATGGAGATTGAAATTCAGAATAAATTCTTTGACAGCCCAAAAGTTTATAATGTAATAGGTGAAATTCCGGGTACTGATAAATTACTTAAAAATGAAATAGTTCTTCTGGGTGCTCATATTGATTCGTGGAATGGTGGAACCGGAGCAGCAGACAATGGATCAGGTTGTATTGTAATGCTTGAAGCAGTCCGGATACTCAAAAACCTCGACATTGCTCCGAGAAGAACGATCAGGATAGCCCTCTGGGGTGGAGAAGAACAGGGTTTATTCGGATCATCAGGTTATGTAGAGAAGTATCTTGCTGATCCCGACACAAAAGAACATAAGCCTGACTACGATAAGTTTGACGCATATTTTAATATGGATAACGGTTCTGGAAAATACCGTGGTATTTATCTTCAGGAAAACGAACTTGTTAGACCTATATTTGAACAGTGGCTAAAACCATTTGAAGATATGGGTTGTTCAACAATCACAATAAGAAATACCGGTGGAACAGATCATCTTTCTTTCGATAGGGTCGGCTTACCTGGATTTCAGTTTATACAGGATGGTCTTGAATATGGGAGGGGTTATCATACAGTAATGGATACATATGAACGACTTGTAATGCCCGATCTGAAACAGAATGCAATAATCACTGCTTCATTTGTCTATAATACAGCCATGCGCAACGCTAAGTTACCGGGAAAACCTGTTATGAAACCGATGCCAAACGCTGAACAAAGGCCAGGAATGTAAAAATATGTCATAAATTGAATAATGTAGAGACGCCCGATCCGGGCGTCTCATTTTAATAAATATTCGAAATCTGAATTCAGAGACACCCCGATATTACGTTTCAATCAGGGTAGTGCTATTTACGATTATATTCAGAGACACCCCGATATAACGTTTCAATCAGGGTAGTGCTATTTACAATTATATTTAGAAGCATACCGATTGGACATTTCAATTATGAAGTGTTATTTACAATTATATTCAGAGACACACCGATATGACGGTTCAATCAGGGTAGTGCTATTTACAATTATATTTAGAGATATCCCGTTTGGACGTTTCAATCAGGAAGTGTTTTTTACAATTATTTCCAGAGACGCCCCGATAGGATGTTTAAATTAGGATAGTGTAATTTCAAAAAACATCCGGAATAATAAAGATAGTTTTATGTGCAGGCATCAGTATGATCTCTTCAACAACAATTATACATGCAGAGTAGTTATAAACAACTTAGTGCGACACAGGAATCACTAAACAGACCTGATTACAAGGAAGCTGCTTATTTGTTATGAATGATTATTAACATACCATTCTTCCGAACTAATCACTTCTGCCTGACGCGGAAAAATTTTGGTCATAAGTATCCTATGTACTTCCTCATCCCTGTCAGCACAACAATCAGATAGAACAGTTATTTCAAAATCCTTGTCAGCAGCTTCACGCAAAGTAGATAGTACTACTCCGCCTGTTGCAATACCAGAGAGTACAAGATGTTTTATTTCAAGCGACCTCAGCACCACTTCCAAATCACTACCAGTAAACGCACTAACTCTTTTTTTGGTTATAATAACATCGCCTTGCTCAGGTGCAATGGAAGCATGAACTGTAATTGCCTCTTCCGTGTAAAGGTTCTGAGTTCCATCCTTCAACACTGAAAAAGATTTATTATTCGGACTAACTTCAGGGTATCCTTTTCTGAATCCGATAACTACATATATAACAGGCATTTTACTGATGCGAGCCGTTTGTATGACTTTTTTAATAGAATTAATGAAGGATTTACTATCCTTTAACAATTTAACAATTGCGTCCTGCACATCTAATATTAAGAGAGCAGTGTTTTGTTGTGTCTTATTTTCTTCCATGATTATTAATTTATATTGATTGAAGTATCATGTAATTCAAGAAGTTTACAAAGACATCAGTTTTATTCTTTCATTTTTTTTTCAAAATTAATTGCTGATATAATACTTATGGATACCATACCTGCTAAAAATACAAGTAATAAAAGATTAACATCAAAAGTAACTTTACTTGCTTTGAAAAGAAAAAATCCGATTATAAGATTGGCAAAAGCCCATAGCGTATTTGTCAGTGGAGAAGACAAGCCTCTTCCCGAGGGCTTTGCAAATGGTGTTGGAAAGGCGTTGCCCGAAAGCCCCTGTACCAAATGAGGAAATGCATTTAATAAAGAAACCCCGGCAAAAAATGCTGCCAGAAAATTATACCAATGAATTGTTTCCATATTGAATTATGATTTATTATTGTTAATTAAGACTTTTATTTCTAAGAAAATACAGGAATAATATAGTTATGATAACGGCAAATATTCCCTGAAAAAGAATTGCATTAGCAGCACCTGTAAATTCCGATACAGCTCCAATCAACAATCCGCCAACTGGCTGCAGCCCAAAGAAAGCCATCATAAAAAAGCTCAAAGCACGACCACGCATTTCGTCCGATGCTTCAACCTGAATAATGGTCTGGCTAACGGTGGTTTGAAACATCATGGCAAAGCCAGCAATGGCTGCGAAAACCAGCGCAACAGGTAAAATGGTAATATGAGAAAAGGCTATCAATGCCATGCCCAGAATAAACAGGCTGCCAAACAAAATTTTAACCATATATTTATTGCTCTTCAATGAAGCCAGAGCGATTGCCCCTATTAACGAACCCGCACCTATCATACTGTTCAGATAACCATATGTGGCGGCATTCCCCTTAAACACGACTTTGGCAAACACCGGAAGAAGCGTGTTAAAAGGCAAAACCAACAGACTCACACATGCAAGCAATAAAATAGGTGTTTTAAGCGAAGGTGTATTTATTACATAATGGAAACCTTCTTTAATTTCAAAAAAAGCCTTACGGGAACGGGCTTGTGGAATATAGGGGCTTACTTTTATGAATGCCAATGCAATGATTACAGCTAAATAGCTAAAGGCATTTATTAGAAAACAGATGCCGGCACCATATTTTGCCAATACAATACCTGAAAAAGCAGGGCCAATCAACCATGCCAGCTTTCCCATTGAAGAGTTTAAGGCAATAGCATTTGCCAGATTTTTTTTATTCTCAATTATTTCATTAACCAACGACTGTCTGGCAGGTAAATCGAATGCATTAATTATTCCTTGCACAATGCTTAGAACAATAATACCCCAAACAGTAAAACGAGTAAACAGCACCATTGACGCAAGCAATCCGGCCTGAACTAACAGCGAAGCTTGGGTAATTAATGTCAAACGGTAACGGTTATAACGATCGGTCGCAACACCGCCTAACGGAGAAAACAAAAACGAAGGAAATTGTGTGGCAAATACCACCAAACCCAGCATAAAATTTGAGTTCGTCTGGTCAAAAATAACCCAATAAACAGCAGTCCGTTGCATCCAGGTGCCGATTAGCGATATGGACTGCCCTAAGAAATATAACCTATAATTCGGATTACGAAATGACCGAAAAGTATCGATTTTCATACTGCTTTACCCCACAAGTTTTATTAAGATGGCGGAAGCTTGAGTCAACATTTTTTTCTCTTGTTCAGTACATTTTTCAGAAATTGACTTTGCTAACCATTCACTGGTCTTTTTTCTTTTTAATTCGACAAAATCATGTCCTGTGGATGTTGCCGAAATATAAACCTTTCGTTTATCCGTTTCCGAAGGTGTTTTCTGTATCAATTCAAGCCGCATAAGCTTATTGATAATCTGTGACATAGCCTGTCCTGTTACTTGTTCTGTCCGAGCTAGTTCGGAAGGAGTGATTTGAGGGATTCTGCTTATTAAAGACAGCGTGGAACGTTCTGTTAACGAAAGTTGTTCATCGTGTTTTACTTCTCGCTTCATGACTTTTAAAATACGTGAGATTGACTCTCGTAATTTTGTTGCCAATTCATTATCATTTATTTTAGACATCACAAACAATTATAAAGTAAATTTATAAATTAACTTTGCAAAGTTAGTTTACTATTTTAGATTATCACAATCATTTAATATAATTTTTAATGATTAGATTTGATAATATGCAAACCGAAATGAGCTGATTATGTTGCAGACAGTTTAATTAATTGGCTTATCGCTTCGCATCGTTAAACCAGACAAATTCGTTATTTCATAACAAAGGATGTGCGGAATACGGACGCAAACTAAGCAGCCCATCGGGTCGTTCAGTTACAATAATATAATATCCGGGAACAAACAATATACTTAGACTACAGCCACAACTGGTACCTACGTTGTTTTTTTAGCCTCCACATCTTTCATCGATAGCTGAATACGTCTTCTTTCAATATCAACTGCAATAACCTTCACCATTACGTGCTGGTGGAGCTTCACAACCGTTGATGGATCAGTGATATATGTCCTGCTCAAATTTGAAATATGCACGAGCCCGTCCTGTTTAATTCCAATATCAACAAATGCACCGAATTTTGTAATGTTTGTGACAATACCCGGAACGATCATTCCTTCCTGCAGATCTTCAATTGAATGAATATCTGCAAAACTGAACTCCACAATTTTTGATCGTGGATCACGACCCGGTTTGGCCAGTTCATCAATAATATCCTTCAGTGTAGGAAGTCCGGTAACAGGGCTTACATATCGTTCAGGAACAATTTCTTTTCGCCTGGCCTCATTGTTAATCAGTTCTCTGACTTCGCATCCAAGGTCTGCCGACATTTTTTCTACAACATGATAGCTTTCAGGATGAACAGCACTTGAATCGAGTGGATTCTCTGCATTTCTGATCCTCAGAAAGCCTGCCGATTGCTCGAACGCCTTATCTCCCATCCGTTTTACTTTAAGGAGTTCTTTCCGTGTCTTGAAAGGTCCGTTTTCAGATCTGTAATCAACGATGTTCTGAGCCAGCTGTGGGCCAAGACCCGAGACATAAGTAAGCAGGTGCTTACTGGCAGTATTCACCTCCACACCCACGCCATTCACACAACTCATTACTACATCGTCGAGCGATTTCTGAAGTTTTTGCTGGTCGACATCGTGCTGGTATTGTCCCACTCCAATTGATTTCGGGTCGATCTTTACAAGCTCGGCCAGAGGATCCATTAACCTTCTTCCTATTGAAATTGCACCACGGACTGTAACATCATAATCAGGAAATTCTTCACGTGCGGTCTTTGAAGCGGAATAGATTGATGCTCCTGCTTCACTGACAACAAAAACCTGGATATCTTTTTCAAACTTGACCCATTTTATAAAATCTTCTGTCTCACGGCTTGCAGTACCATTTCCGATCGCAATGGCTTCAATTTTGTAAGCATTTACAAGCGACAGAATTTTCTTTATCGACATTGCAGTTTCATTCTGAGGAGGATGCGGATATATTGTCTCATTATGAACAAAATTACCTTGTCTGTCGAGACAGACTACCTTACACCCTGTCCTGAAACCAGGATCAATGGCAAGAACGTTTTTCTCACCAAGCGGTGATCCAAGAAGTAACTGACGAAGGTTTTCGGCGAAAACGTTTATAGCCTCAATATCAGCCTTTTCCTTGGAAATATTTCTGAATTCTGTCTCCATGGAGGCTGAGAGTAGCCTCTTCCAGCTATCCCTTACAGCATCAGTTACAATATCAGCTGATGCATTCCTTCCTTTTATAAAAATAGAATTCAGTATATCGAGGGCATGTTTTTCATCAGGTTCCACCGACAACCTTAGAAAACCTTCATCCTCCCCTCTCCTCATAGCAAGAAGTCTGTGAGACGGACACTTTTTCAGAGGTTCTGACCAGTCGTAATAATCACTGTATTTTATGCCTGCTGCCTCTTTCCCTTTAACAACTTTTGAATAAATAACTGCCTCTTTATCGAACAGATATCTGAGTTGCCTTCTGGCTTTTTCATCCTCATTTATCCATTCTGCAATAATATCAGACGCACCGGCTATAGCATCTTCAACAGAAGCTACATCGTCACTCAGAAAACCTTCAGCCTTCAGAGCCGGGTCATTTTCCTTCTGACCAAGAATGAGGGTAGCCAAAGGTTCCAGCCCTTTCTCCTTCGCAATTGTCGCACGTGTTCGCCTTTTGGGTTTAAAGGGGAGATAGATATCCTCGAGCTCGGACATTGTCGCTGCAGCATCAATTTTTTTCTGAAGCTCAGGAGTCATCTTTTCCTGTTCCTCAATTGACTTTATGACTGCTTCCTTTCTTGCATCCAGATCTTTCAACCTGTCGTATTCCTCTTTGATATGCATCAGCTGAACTTCGTCGAGACTACCGGTCATTTCCTTCCGGTACCTGCTTATAAAAGGTATCGTGGCGCCCCCATCCATCAGCCTTATAGTGTTTTCGACCTGCCAATCATGAAGTCCCAGTTTTCTAGCTACAAATTCAATATTTTTATTTGCACCCATTCTTCTTTTATTCTTTTATTCTTATGTATTTTTCTTCAATCTTACAACCTGCCAACTATTCAACATAAATAACAAGACCTTTAAGATATTCGCTTTCCGGATGATAAATATTTACCGGATGATCGGGCGGCTGACTCATCTGATGCAATATTCTGACACTGCGACCAGTATTTGCTGCTGCAGCAAAAACCGATTTTCTGAAATTCTCCCTGGTGACAACCTGGGAACACGAGAATGTAAAAATAATGCCACCCGGACTGATTTGCTCAATGGCTTTTAAATTCAGCCTTTTATAACCCTGCAAAGCATTTGCAAGAACATTGTTATGCTTTGCAAATGCAGGAGGATCAAGTATAATTAGGTCATACTTGTCTTTAATGTGATTCATATACTCAAAAGCGTCCAGCTGGAATGATTCATGTCTCTTATCATCACCGTAATTGAGATTAATATTTTCATTCGTAAGTTCAACAGCAGGGAATGAACTGTCAACTGTGTGAACAACTGCAGCGTTTTTCATCGCATAAACAGAGAATCCGCCGGTATAGCCGAACATGTTCAGTACAGTTCTACCATCGGTATATTTCTCAAGTAGTTTCCTGTTTTCTCTCTGGTCAATAAAGAATCCTGTCTTCTGCCCGGTAGTCCAGTCAATCTTAAACTTATATCCGTTTTCAGTAACGATAACCGGTCCGGAATTTCCAAACAGGAACTCATTAGTAGCTGTAATACCCGACATATGAGGAATTGTACCTTCACTTTTATCATAGACAGCTATAATGCGGTTATCCAGGAGTTCCGACAGTATTGAAGCTATCTCTTTCCTGATCCTGTAGAAGCCTATTGAATGCATCTGCATTACTGCTATGCCATTGTAGAAATCGACAATCAGTCCCGGCAAACCATCCCCTTCACCATGAACAAGCCTGAAGACATTAATCGCCGGATTATCAATTATGCCTATTGCTCTCCTGAAATCAATAGCGCGTTTTATCTTATTTCTGAAAAAATCAATATCCGGTGTTTCCTGTACAAACGAAAGTATCCTTACTGCTATTGAGCTGGGTTGATAATGGCCAACAGCAAGAAATGTGTCTTTGTTATCATACACATCCACAAGGTCTCCTTCAGCGGGAGTACCATACATTTTCTTTATTGCTCCGGAAAATACCCAGGGATGAAAACGGTGAAGTGATTGCTCTTTACCGGATTTTAAAACTATTTTAATTCGCTCCGCTTTATTTTGCATTTCCGAATATACTTTTTTTGATTTTTTCTTCTAACCACAAAGTTCACAAAGGTTTACTCAAAGGTCACTAAGAAATTAAAATTAAAAGGTTTTATCTTTGTGTTCTTTGCACCTTCTTTGTGTCCTTAGTGGTTAATTGATTTCTTATTTATAGAATTTTCTTACTACCGTTTATCAGCTTCCTATAAATCTGATGGCAGACCCATGCATCTGTTGCCGCATAGATCTGTTGGGCTTCCGAAAGCTGCTCCGCCTCCCAGTCGGTGACCTGCTGACGTTTTGAAATTCTGAATCCAAGGATGATGGCTGAAAGCTTTTTCAACCCGGAACTCTGAATGCCAAAATCTTTTACAAGGGTTTGCAGTTCCACAAATCCGTCGGGAGTGAATTTTTTAACATTTTTCAGGAATCGAATATCATCATGCACGGCAACACCTGCTTTTATGACCGAGGGATCTGATAATAGTCCCGACAGTTCATCAGGAATGCCGATTTTATTTATACGGAACAGACATGCAAGATCACCGGTAGAAAGCTGGATGAGTGAAACTGCATTTTTCCTGCCTTTTTTAAATGTAGGCCTTGTTTCTGTGTCAAAACCAAGCACGTTTGATCTCCTGAGTCTTGGAAAGACTTCATTAAATGTTTTAAAATTGTCAACTAAAACTATTTCACCTTTAAACCATGAGAGTTCATGTTCAGCAAGTTCCTCAACTGTAATGTTTTCCTTATACATATTATTTAATGTCACCACGTAAATCCTTTTGTCTTCTTGTTATAAACCAGTTATCGGTATTTCTGTTTTCATCATCTTCTCCTGATTTTTTTTCAACTTTCCCAATCTCTTCTCCTGAGTAAATAAACTTATGAATAGCTCTCATTGAATTTAACAGTTTCTGACCCCAGAAATTTTCAAAGTTCATTCTGCATTCCCATACCGCATCGTTCATCACCTCTCCGGTCCCGGTCTGGTACAGGAGAAGAAAGTCTTTCATATCCTGATAAATATCTGCCATATCTTCTGAAATACTTGATAACACAGGGCCTTCAGAATCATTAATTTTTTCATCGAAAACCTCCAGGTAATCGTTTGCGGTACCAAACTTTTCTTTCAGTAAATCATTAATGGCCTTCCAGTCGTCTTCGGTAACGAACTTTTCGTTACCATCTTCGAAAAAAGGATCTAACTGCGGCAAGAGAGAAGCTTTCAGATACATAAGAGGAAGAATCCGCTGCATTATCCTAAGCATTTCATCACCTTTCAACTCTGAAGCATGCTCGGCATACTTGCAGAATTCATTTGCAACGGCAACAAACTCCACTACATTTCTTGAATATACAGGATCTGGATTTGTATCCATAATTTAAAATATTCTGATGCCAAAAGTAATAAAATTTGACAGGTAAAAGAAGTACTTTTACGGTATGACCGCTGATTTGCATTTCCGGAACACTTCTTCGGGCAGAGAAATAAACAGTATACTTGTGTTATATTTTTTTCATTAAGTCAATTCAATATCGATTTTTAACTTTATAATTAACAATTGTTTACATAAATTTAAAACAAAAACAAATATTTTCTTCGTTTTAAGTAAAACTATAAATCATTGACAAATATTGTAAATCAAAAGGATATTAAGCAACTCCTCAATATTGATAAGGTATTTGAAACTATTGCCCTAAAGTATGGCTATCCACCCGACTGGTCAAGACCACAGGGTTTTATTTCCTTGTCCAGGATTATATTGGAACAGCAACTGAGTTTAGCATCTGCGAAAGCCCATTTTCTTAAACTCAAAAATTACCTTCATGAGTTTTCGCCTTCAGAGCTTATTAAACTTACTGATGAAGAAATGCGTAATTGCCAAATCTCGCGTCAAAAAGCGAAATACCTTCGTTCACTATCAAATGCAATTCTTAATGGTGATATTGACCTGGAAAACCTGAAAAAGCTGAAAGAGAAAGATGCACGGAAACTTCTTACAAGTATTAATGGAATTGGTGAATGGACTGCTGATATTTATCTGATGTTTTGCCTTCAGGCTAAAGACATTTTCCCGATTGGAGATATTGCCATCATAAACACAGTGAGAGAATTGAGTGATGCAGAAACAAAAGATGAAATCAGATTGCTGTCAGAGAAATGGATACCCTTTCGTTCACTAGCCACATATTTTCTATGGCACTATTACCTAAATAAAAGAAACAGAGCTTCAAAAATTACCGAAGACTAATGAGATGAATATAAAAATTAATATCAGAACCGCAACAGAAGAGGATTTCCCTTCAATATTGTTGCTAATCAAAGAATTAGCTGCATTTGAAAAAGCGCACGATAAAGTATCAAATTCTGTGGAACAGATGAAAAAGGAAAAAGATCTCTTCCGGTGTTTTGTAGCAGAAACAGTATCAGGAGAGATTGTGGGAATGGCACTGTATTTCTTTGCTTATTATACCTGGGTTGGGAAATCGCTTTACCTGGAAGATATCTACATAAAAGAGTCATTCAGAAAGCAAAATATTGGAACAGCTTTGCTAAGAAAAATTTTTGAGGTTGCTAATGAAGAAGATTGCAAAAGAGTGAGGTGGCAGGTCCTGAACTGGAATAAGGCAGCTATTAATATGTATATCAAAAACGGAGCGGAAATTGATGATGAATGGTTGAATTGCAATTTTGACTCAGAGGGAATAAAGAACTTCAGTAAATAAATACATTCATTAATGATATCATAAAATTACTGATGCTAATAAAACAATCAGAGATTAATCTCTTTTTCATCAACATTGCAGTATGATAACAGGAAAATATAAAATTCTTTATGAACTTCTTTGCAGATCTATCGACAAAGACAGGATTTTTCATGACCCCCTTTATACACTGGCTTACGGAACCGACGCCAGCTTCTACAGGCTCGTACCTAAACTGGTGATCAGGGCAAAGGATGAGAATGAAATCTCTCTTATTTTAAAAGAGTGCTCTTCTTTGTCCATCCCTGCAACATTCAGGGCAGCGGGAACAAGCCTGTCGGGACAAGCGATTACAGATTCCGTTTTAGTTATTGCGGGTAACAACTGGAAAAAGTTTCAAATAAATGAAGATGCTTCCGAAATTACTCTTCAGCCGGGATTGATTGGAGGGCGTGTCAATTCATTGCTTGCTCCTTACGGACGAAAGATTGGTCCCGATCCTGCGTCCATAAATGCTGCTATGATTGGAGGAATAGCAGCAAATAATGCAAGTGGAATGTGTTGCGGTACTTCTGAAAATTCCTACAAGACTGTTGCAGGAATGAAGATTATAATGGCTGATGGAACAATCCTCGATACCAGGGAAAAATCAAGTAAAAACCTGTTCAGGCAATCGCATTCTAAGCTTCTCTCTGATATAGAAAGCCTTGCAAAGCGGGCATCAGAAAATACTTCTATGGCCGAAAAGATCAGGAAAAAATATAAGATGAAAAATACTACAGGCTATAGCCTGAATTCTCTTATAGATTATCACGATCCGTTCGATATTATAGAACACCTTATGATTGGATCGGAAGGCACCCTGGGGTTTATTGCGGAGATCAGTTTTAAGACTGTAAGAGAATATCCCTGCAAGGCAAGTTCCCTTATCATTTTTCACAATATTGAAAGTGCATGTAAGGCAGTATCGCTTCTGAAATCAACACCTGTTTCGGCAGTTGAACTGATTGACAGGGCAGGATTGCGTTCTGTGGAAAAGGAAAAGGGCATTCCTGAATTCATCAGATTGCTTAACAATGATGGATGCGCATTACTTGTGGAAACAGTTGGAGAGAATAAGGTTGAAATAAATGGGAATATTGAGGCCATAATGAATTCTATTAAGAACATACCTGTTGAGAAGGATGTCACGTTTACTGATGTTCCTGCAGAATATGAGCTCCTGTGGAAAATCCGTAAAGGTCTTTTTCCGTCTGTCGGGGCCATGAGAAAAACAGGCACAACAGTCATCATTGAAGATGTCGCATTTCCGGTTGCCTCTTTAGCAGAAGCTACGCTTGATCTTCAGAATATTTTAAAGAAATACAAGTATAATGAAGCTGTGATCTTCGGACATGCACTCGAAGGAAATCTGCATTTTGTCTTCACTCAGGATTTTAGCATAAAAGAAGAGATTGACAGGTATTCTAAGCTTATGACAGATGTTACAGCTTTGGTTGTCAATAAGTATAATGGATCGCTGAAAGCGGAACATGGGACCGGACGGAATATGGCACCATTTGTTGAAATGGAATGGGGAAATGATGCCTACTCTTTAATGAAGGAAATCAAACAGATATTTGATCCGCTGAATATCCTTAATCCCGGTGTGATACTGAATTCCGACAAAGAGATTCACTTAAAAAACCTGAAACCGTTGCCTGCTGCAGGGGAAGTCATTGATAAATGTACTGAGTGCGGTTTTTGCGAATCATCTTGTGTTTCGTCCGGTCTGACACTCACACCAAGGCAACGGATTGTGATCCACAGGGAAATAGTTTCACTCACAAGAAGTGGACACGAGCCACATATAGCTGCATCATTGTTAAAGTCATTTTCATATTCAGGCAATGAGACTTGCGCCACTGACGGGCTTTGTGCCATAAGCTGCCCTGTTAACATTGATACCGGAAAGCTTATAAAAAACCTCCGCTCAGAAAATATTGCAGGCAGAACCAGGATGGCAGAATGGATTGCCATGCATATGGGCTTTGTGACTTCTGCAGCGAGACAAGGACTTTCATTAGTCAACTTTCTACATATTGTACTTGGAACCAGGATTATGCAAAGTGTTTCAGGAGGTATACGAAGATTGTCAGGGAACAGAATTCCATTATGGAACCCTTTTATGCCCAAAGGCGCTTCAGCGATCAGGCAAAATAGTACAGTAATTTCATCCCATTCACGCAAAGTTGTATATTTTCCTTCATGTATTAACCGGTCGATGGGTGTATCGCATGACCACAATAATGAGCTGCAGCTAACGGATAAAATGGTCGGGCTGTTGAACAAAGGAGGTTATGAAGTGATTTATCCCGATAATCTGAATAATCTTTGTTGCGGTATGGCATTTTCAAGCAAAGGTTATATCGAAGCCGGCAGGAAAAAATCAGATGAGCTCGAAGCAGAGCTTCTTAAAGCCAGCAGAAATGGAGAATATCCTGTCCTTTGCGATATGAGTCCCTGTCTGTATACCATGAAAGAAAATATGAAGTCGGGTCTGAAGCTTTATGAGCCTGTAGAATTCATAACGGACCTGCTCCTTCCCTATTTGATTATAACACCTGTGGATGAAGTAATTACGGTATTCCCGGTTTGCAGTATGAAGAAGATGGAGCTGGATGACAAACTGATGGGCCTGGCAAAATTGTGTGCCAGGGAAGTAATAACTCCTGATACAAACTGTTGCGGTTTTGCCGGCGATCGTGGGTTTACATATCCTGAACTTAATGCGCATGGCCTGGCAAATTTAAGAAATCAGCTTCCAGATGCTGTTAAAGAGGGTTTTTCAACCAGCCGGACCTGTGAGATTGGGTTGAGTATGCATAGCGGGATATCTTATAAATCAATAGTATACCTTGTTGACAAAGTAAGCAATCCGGCAAAGTAGCTCTATTGTGTCACCTGTAATAATTAAATTACTTTTTAATATGTTAACCAGAAGAAAATTTATTGAACGAACCGGAATTTTATCTGCTGGCATGCTTGCTTATTCAACTGCAACAAAAGCCATTCTTTCCCCCACTGAATTTGTATCACAAAGGCCACCGGTTGAACAAAGAAGATTCACGAGCAAGGCGATCGAAGATGTAATTGTGAAAACCATGAAACAGATAAAAGATCCGGAAATAGCATGGATGTTTGAAAACTGTTTTCCAAATACCCTGGATACCACAGTTGATTTTCAGATAACCGATGGTGTACCTGATACATTCGTAATTACCGGCGACATAAATGCCATGTGGCTCAGAGATTCCACTGCCCAGGTTTGGCCATATCTGCCTTTTATTAAGGAAGATACAAATTTATACCAACTTATATTGGGAGTAATCAACAGGCAAGGAAAATGTATTAAAATTGATCCATATGCAAATGCTTTTAATAAGGAAGCTACAGGAAGTGAATGGGAAAGCGATAATACCGATATGAAACCTGAGCTTCATGAACGAAAATGGGAAGTTGACTCACTGTGTTATCCTGTCCGTTTAGCTTATAATTTCTTTAAGATAACCGGTGATACTTCGTTTTTCACACCAACTTATGGAGAAGCTTTAAAGTCGGTTTTAACAACTTTTAAACAACAACAACGGAAACAAGGTAAAGGTCCTTACCATTTTGAACGAAAAACCGAGACTGCAACAGACACTCTTCCCGGAAATGGTTATGGAAACCCTGTCAGACCTGTGGGACTGATATGTTCCTCCTTCCGGCCTTCTGACGACGCTACAATCTTTCCGTTTTTAATTCCTTCGAATTATTTCGCTGTAGTATCGTTAAGACAAATGGCTGAAATGTTTTCAAAGATCAGTCACGAGCAGGGCCTGGCTGATGAATGCCTGATACTTGCTTCCGAAGTAGAAAAAGCTCTGAAAGAATATGCTGTTGCCAATCATCTGAAATATGGAAATATTCTGGCATATGAAGCAGATGGCTTTGGAAACCAACTGTTTATGGATGATGCTAATGTGCCTGGGTTATTATCACTTCCCTACCTTGATTGTATTCCCGATTCCGATCCTATGTATAAAAACACCCGGAAATTTGTTCTTTCTGAAGATAATCCATGGTTTTTCAAAGGAAAAGCGGGAGCAGGAATTGGAGGACCTCATGTTGGAGAAAACATGATTTGGCCTCTCAGTATCATTGTACAGGCTCTTACTTCAAAAGATGAAAAAGAGATTGAAACTTGTCTTCAAACCCTCAAAAGAACGCATGCAGGAACCGGTTTTATGCATGAATCATTTAATAAGGACAACCCGGAGAAATTTACCCGTAGCTGGTTTGCATGGGCAAATACTATTTTTGGTGAATTAATCCTAAAAATAGCAAATGAGCATCCTTCCGTTCTTGAAAAAGTAATCTAAATTAGGAAGGTTAAATAAAAAATCGGAATATTTGTACTTTTATTGCTGCCAAATAAATACTATTGTCAATAATGTACAAATATTTTCTAATTGCAGGCTTCCTGCTTATCTGTTCCTGTGCAAACAACAAATCAGGTCCTGTTTCAAATACTGATTTTACCAGATATGTCGATCCATTCATTGGCACAGGCGGTCATGGCCACGTATTCCTCGGAGCTCATGTCCCTTTCGGAGGAGTTCAGGCGGGACCTACCAATTATAGTAAAGGATGGGACTGGTGTTCCGGATATCATTATTCCGACAGCATCGTGACCGGTTTCTCGCAACTTCATCTGAGCGGAACAGGTATCGGGGAATTAGGTGATGTATTGATTACTCCCTATACCGGAGAACTGAAAACTTCTCCCGGTACAATTGAAGATCCACTTGCAGGATATGCATCAAAATATACTCATAATGACGAAATTGCGAAAGCCGGATATTATTCCGTTAATCTGACCAGATATAATATTCATGTAGAATTATCGGCAACAGAAAGGGTGGCTGTCCATAAATACACGTTTCCTGAAACAGAACAGGCTCATATTGCCATAAACCTTACCGACGGCATTGGATGGGATAAACCGACAGAAGGCTTTCTTAAAAGAGTAGACTCTCAGACCTTCACAGGCTATCGGTTTTCCACAGGTTGGGCGAAAGACCAGCGACTATACTATGCCATCAGGCTTTCAAAACCAGTCGGCTCATCCCAATTTTTTGATGATAGCAAATTTGTTACCGGCGATTCCATAAAAAGTGAAAAGGTGGTAGGTATATTTAACTTTTCGACCATAAAAGACACCATTATAATACTTAAAGTAGGAATTTCGCCTGTAAGTGAAAAAAATGCTCTTGCAAATATCGATGCAGAAGTTCCCGGGTGGAATTTCGAAAAAGTAGTCTCGGATGCCAACAATCTGTGGAATAAGGAATTAGGGAAAATAATTGCTACCGGGAAAAATGAAAACGATTTGCGAACATTTTACACAGCGTTGTATCATGCCTATACTCACCCGGTACTTTTTGATGATAACAACGGCGATTACCGCGGGACAGACAAGCAGGTATATACCAATCCCGGATTCACCAATTATTCTGTTTTCTCATTGTGGGATACCTACAGAGCCGAACAACCTCTGTTTACTCTTATTCAGCCTGAAAGGGTGAACGATATGGTGAACTCTATGCTAAACATATACAAGCAACAGGGGAAACTACCCATCTGGCACTTAATGGGAAATGAAACTGATTGTATGCCTGGGTATAGCGCTATTCCTGTTATTGCTGACGCGTATTTCAAAGGATTCAGAGGGTTTGATATAAACCTTGCCTTTGAAGCTATGAAGGCGTCTTCCACACGTGACGACTATGGTATGAAATTTATAAAGGAAAAAGGATTTATACCTGCTGATAAAGAAAAGGAATCAGTTTCCAAAGCACTTGAATATTGCATCTCTGACTGGTGTATTGCACAGGTGGCAAAAAAACTGGGCAAAACGGCAGATTATGATTATTACTCAAAACGTGCTGCTTTGTACTCAAAATACTTTGATCCAATAAGACAGTTTATGAGAGCCAAACTGGACAATGGCGACTTCCGCGAACCGTTCAGCCCTTTTCAATCAATTCATGAATGGGGCGATTATACGGAAGGCAATGCCTGGCAGTACACCTGGCTGGTACCTCAGGATGTAGAAGGTTTAATAAAGCTTTTTGGAGGTGACCAGCCATTCCTGACCAAACTTGATAGCCTGTTTGTGGTAACAGGGGACCTGGGTAAAAACGCATCATCCGATATATCAGGTTTAATAGGTCAGTATGCACATGGCAACGAACCAAGTCACCACATAAGCTATCTTTATGCTTATGCTGGTCAGCAATGGAAAACGGCCGAAAGAAACCGTTATATCCAGCGAACACTATACACCGACAAGCCGGATGGCTTATGTGGTAATGAAGACTGTGGTCAAATGTCAGCATGGTATATATTTTCTTCAATTGGGTTTTATCCGGTTAATCCGGCCAGCGGAACTTTTGTTTTAGGCAGCCCTCTTTTCGACACAATAACGATAAAATTGCCCGACAACAAGAAATTCGTTCTGAAAGCTTCGAATAATAATGAAAATAACATCTATATTCAATCGGTAAAACTGAATGAAAAACCATACACCCATTCGTATATAACTTACAAAGACATTATGCAGGGGGGAATTTTAGAGATCGTGATGGGGCCTTTGCCAAATAAACAATTTGGGACCACAACTGAAGACAGACCGGCGTCTGTCATTTATAATTGATTTACACAACTGGTCAGATAAACTTATGTTGGTTCTGACCTTTGAGAGGATATAATAATTCTCGCTGGAAATTTGACACGGATATGGAAGAATCTATTCTGAACAGCGACGAAAGACTGATGCAGGAAACTAAAGCAGACAACATGTTTGCTTTTGACATGCTTTATAAGAAGTATAGTAAACGGCTTTATAAATTTGCCTTTTCAATTCTTAAATCAGAGGAAGAATCTGAAAACATTGTTCAGGATGTTTTCCTGCATTTATGGGAGAATCGACACAAAATTGAGAAGGACTCTTCAATCAAATATTATGTTTTTACAATTGCTTATAATTCCTCAATTTCAATAATCCGCAAGAAAGCTCTTGAATCTCAGTTTATTGAATATTTGAAGTCTATACAGGATCTGAACCAGGAACCGGTCGATGTAGAAATTGAATATAATGAATTAACAAAAAAGCTTGACGATATTATTAACCAGCTTCCTGATCGTCAGAGAGAGGTCTACTTGCTGCACAAAAAAGAAGGACTTAAATATCAGGAAATTGCCGGGCGACTAAATATTTCTGTTAATACTATAGAAAATCATATGTCACGTGCTCTTAAAACCATCCGTGAAAAATTGGGTAATTACTCAATTGTTGCCATTCTTATATGGTATCTTTTTGTATAGTACTGATTTCCAGTGAAATTAAAATATTTAACAACAATTTCATCTTTTGAGTAGTGGTAACGGTAATCTGTTACGTCTAACTGGGTATACAAGTAATTTATTTATTATAACAAGTACAATCTTTTTAAGATATAAAGTTAAAGACAGGCTTAGTTTTAAAATCGGAATTTGGTTAGTTAGTTAGGGTGAAGAAGCACTTCCGGTCATCTGACGGAAGTGCTTTCTACCCATTATAAATTGAGAAATGAACAAAGAACTTTTAGAGAAGTATTTTAAAAATGCCTGCACAGAGGAAGAGCTGAGCGCTGTGTTGGAATGGTTTGAGAAATCTTCCTGTAATTCTCAGGGCAAAGTTCTTTTTTCTGAGATGTGGGAAGAATTAACTGAAGATGACAATAATATAAAGACAGACTTTGATCTGATTCTTGATAAGATACACCACAAAGTCAATCTGACGCGATCAAAAGAACTTCTGGAGAAAACGGGTCAAAATCTCACGAAATTCAGAAAAAGAGAGCATTACATAAAAATACTTACCAGAGTAGCTGCATTTCTTTTAGTACCTGTCTTATGCTTTAGCCTGTACATGTCCTATAAGTATCAATCGGTCAAAAGTGGTCAGAGTTATGTAAATCAGGCATATAATGAGGTCCTCTCCTCAGTTGATGCAATTACAAAGGTTACCCTGCCCGACGGTTCAAATGTCTGGCTTAATCATAGCAGTTCGTTAAAATATCCTGCCGTTTTCCAAAGCAAGGAACGTACTGTTGAACTCATTGGTGAAGGATATTTTGAAGTGGCTCATAATCCAAATGTACCTTTTATTGTAAAAGCAGGAGGAATTGAGATTAAAGCTCTTGGGACCGTTTTTAACGTCATGGCTTATCCTGATGAGGACAAAATTGAAACTTCACTGATAGAAGGTAGTGTTAAATTGCAGTGCGAAGAGGCTGATGGGAAAGTAACTCCCCTCATAGATATGAAACCGACTGACATGGCTATCTTTCAGAAAGGAAACAATAAAATTGAAACCCGGACTATTGATGACGACAGAAATTTTTCATGGAAAGAAGGTAAGCTTGTCTTTTATGCCGAACCTATGGGTGACGTTGTCAAAAAACTCAACAGGTGGTTTAATGTTGATATTCAAATAAAAGATCATGAATTACTCGAACTTACTTATACTGCTACTTTCGTGCATGAAACGCTGCCCCAGGTATTGGAACTGATGGCACTGATGTCGCCGATACATTATTCCATTTCAGATCGACACGAAATAAGTGATGGAACATTTGAAAGGAGAAAGGTAGTTTTAACTTACAGGAATAAATTGAAAAAGACCAAAATATAATCCTAATTTATAAAATGATATGCTTATGAAAAAATCCTGAACACAAAAAAAGCGGGAAAGTGTTTGCCCACAATCCCGCCAGACTAAGTACTCGTTTTTCAGAAAAAACTTTAATAACCTTAATCCATTCAAATCTATGAAAAAATTTCGAGATTATTGTGGAAGGAATCTTTGGGGATTCTTTTCAATAAAAACAATCAGAGTCATGAAACTAACCCTATTCTTATCTCTCCTGACAATTTCTCAACTCTGGGCAACTGAAACATATTCACAAATGACAAAGCTTACTCTTAAGCTTGAAGATGTTAAAGTATCAGAAGTGCTGAAAGATATTGAAAATCAGAGCGAGTTTTTTTTCCTGTACAGTCCTAAGCTGATCGACGTTGAAAGAAAAGTGAACGTTGATGCTCAGAAAGAACCTATTAAAGATATTTTAAGTAATATTTTTGATGACAAGGTGAAATTTGTCGTTTATGATAAACAGGTAATACTCACTCCATCCGATTTAGCAATTCCCAGTCCGGAAATGCAACAATTGAGAATAACCGGGAATGTTACTGACAAAAAGGGAGATCCAATTGTCGGTGCGAATGTTGTTATCACCGGAACTACTATCGGAGCACTAACTGATGTTACCGGTAAATATACAATTGAAGTTCCTCCAGGTTCGAAGAGTCTTACTTTCTCCTTTATAGGCATGAAACCACAGGAAATAATTATTGGTTCATCGAATGTTATTGATGTTGTAATGGCAGATGAACTAATCGGACTGAGTGAAGTTGTAGTTACCGCTCTGGGAATTAAAAGGGAAGAGAAGGAACTTGGCTATTCGGTTCAAAAAGTCTCCGGTGAGAGCCTGCAAAAGGTATCGGGAGTTGATGCTTCTACATCACTTACTGGTAAAGTAGCAGGGCTATTGGTTACTAACTCGACTGATTTTGGTACTGCACCGGTACTTACAATCCGGGGTGAAGATCCTCTTATTGTAATTGATGGTGTAGCTTACGCAAATAAGACTATTGGTGATATTTCCTCAGAAGACATAGAATCAATGAGTGTATTGAAAGGAGCAACCGCATCAGCACTTTATGGCTATCGTGGGGCAAATGGTGCAATTTTAATTACAACTAAAAATGGAAGCAGTAATATATCGGGAATGACTGTGGATTTTACAACAAATACAATGTTCGCTGCGGGTTTTTTAGCCATCCCTAAGAAACAGAGTGTCTATGGTCGAGGTGACAACAATACATATGATGTGAATTCCACGAGTTCATGGGGAACAGTTATGGATGGAACTATTCGTAATCAATGGGATCCATTTTTGAAGGATTACAGAGATTACCCATATCTGCCAATCGGGAAAAACAACTTCAGGGATTTTTTAGTGCCAGGGTATGTAACAAATAATAACGTAAATTTTGGATATAAAAGTAAGAATGCCTCACTAAGAAGTTCGTTCAACTGGACACAGAATAAAGGACAGTATCCTAATTCTGTACTGGATAAATATACCTACACTCTTGGCGGAGATATAACTGCAGATAAGTTCAAACTGAGTTCAAATGTAGCTTATTCTAAAAAAACATCGCCCAACCTGGGGTCAAATGGCTATACCTCTTATGATCCAATGTACTCTTTGCTTATCTGGTCAAGTGCTGATTTCAGACTTAGTGATTACAAGAATAATTACTGGCTAATAAAAGACCAGACCCAAAATTATACTTATAATAGTAATGCAAGTATGAATAATCCCTACTTTGATCGTTATGAAAAAACGAATCAGATTTCACGTGATATATTTAATGCCGATGTATCAATGAGTTATCAAGTGACTGATTGGTTAAAAGCAAGTGTCCGTTCAGGTCTTGATTTTTATACAGATAAAGGGGAACTAAGGACTGCCTGGGGCTCTTATTTATATACCGGTAATACTGGGGTTCCGGGAAATCAGTATACATGGAATGGCTATATGACAGGGGGTTATAATATAGGTCAGACACAAGGATTCAGTATTAATAATGACCTGCTGCTAACTGGTGACAAATCATTTAATAGATTGAATATAGAATATCTTGCGGGAGGTACAATATTCTACAAACGGGATGACAATTTGAATGCTAATACAGTAGGTGGCATTTCTGTTCCTGCTTTTTACTCACTTGCAGCATCTGTAGATCCGGCTTATGTAGGTCAAAGTACACTTGGCCAGATGGTAAATTCTTTGTATGGCCGTTTCTCTGTTTCATGGAATAAACTGATATATCTTGAGGCAACTGGACGTAATGACTGGAGTTCAACTTTGCCAACTGATACCAAATCTTACTTTTATCCTTCTATTGCATCGAGTTTTGTGATTTCTGAACTTATGCCGGGAACAAAAAACTGGCTTGATTTATTGAAGCTCAGAAGTTCCTGGACAGTATCAAAAACACCTCCGGGAATATATGATGTCAGAAGTGTTTATTCGATTAACAGTGGTATCTGGAATACTTTAAACGGGGCTTCTGCTCCTTCTTCCCTGTATCCTGCAGGTCTTACTCCATCAGCTGCAAATACATTTGAGGTAGGATTTCAGGGTGTAGCATATAAAAACCGATTAATGGTCGATCTTTCCTACTATGATAAAAGAATGTACGACATGATCATAACTGGACCTCTGTCGCCATCTTCAGGATACAGCGGTGCTGTTACTAATACAAATGAACAAAGATCTCGTCGGGGCTGGGAACTGACAGTCAATGGCACTCCGCTTAAAAATAATGACTGGCAACTCGATTTGGGTGTAAACTTGTCTACTTATGCAACTTACTATACAAAACTGGACCCTGTTTATTCAGATAAAAATCCATGGGTTAAAGTAGGAAATCGTGTTGATGCATTAGTAAGCAGGGATTTAGTAAAAGATCCGGCAACAGGAGAACTTATATTCGATGGAGGAAGACTACAGTACAGTCAATATGATTCGAATTTTGGATGGACCGACCCGGATTTTGTCTGGGGTTTCCATACTACTATAAAATACAAAGCTTTTAGTTTGTTTTTGTCTTTTGATGGTGTAGCCGGAGGACTGATGAACACAAGAACTGAAAGTTATATGTGGCAGTCAGGGGGACATCCTAATTCTGTTACCCCGGAGAGGGCTCTGGATGTTGCAACACCAGGTTCTGAAAACTTTCTTGGAAAAGGTGTAAAAGTAGTATCAGGAACGGCAACTTATGATGCTTATGGTAAAATCACCAGCGACACCCGTACTTATGCAGCCAATGATATATATTCAACTTATGAACAATATATAATTGATTTGCACAGCAGTAGCGCATGGGGAGGTAATGGAAGTCCTGCTGATACTTACTCAAAGACTTTTTTCAAACTGCGTGAGGTTTCCTTAACATACAATATTCCGAGTGATTTGTTGCATGGAATAGCTAAGGCTGCATCAGTAAGCTTTATAGGACAAAATGTTCTGTTGTGGGCAAAGGATTTTAAGTATTCAGACCCTGACGGAGGTGTTGAAGATTTCTCTGACCCTTCTGTAAGATATCTTGGGTGTAATATTAAAGTTACATTTTAATCAACCTTAATCAGACATAAATATGAAAAAGATAAAGTATATATATTTTGTGATTATTTCTCTTACAATTGCAAGTTCATGCAGTAATTTTGAGAAAATAAATACTGACCCAAATTCAGCTACTACAGTCTCACCAGAAATGTTAGCCACTCAGGTATTGAGAGATTCATACAGATTCTGGAATCCTAATCCGACTGATTTCTCCACAGGTAACTTATGGTGTAAGCATGTGGCCAGACTTGAGACAAACCCTAATCCTTACCAGTATTATTATTCTTACTGGCCATATGGTGACTTTGGTGGTCTTCAGGAGTTAACTAATACCAAACGAATGGTTGAATTTGCACAGGGATCCGTGTCCCAATCCTCTTTTGAAGGACTGGCATTGTATTTAAAGGCTTCTGCCGGTTTTTCAGAGACATTGAATATGGGCGATATCCCATATTCTGAGGCTGGAATGGCAGAAGAAGGCATAACGCGACCCAAATATGATAAACAGGCTGATGTTTTCGTTGAAGTACTGGCTGATCTTAAAGCTGCGGAGCAAAAATTTGCAGAAGGAACAGATTTTGGCGATTGTGATATCATGTACAATGGAGATGTTACCAAATGGCGTAAGCTTTGTAATGCGATGCAATTAAAGGTGTTGCAGACAATCAGCAAGACAGCAACTACAGAACAAAAAGCTCGTTTTGCAGAAATCGTGGCTGCTGATAATTTAATGACCAGCAATGACGACAATTTTCAATTGGTATATACAGACAACCCAAACGCATCTCATCCTTTTTACAACGGAGAAGGCGATAGGATATATCTTGGCGTTTCTAAACTGGTGGTTGACGCTTTAAAAAATTTTCAGGATCGCAGATTGTTCTATTTCGCAGAGCCTGCACAGTACCAGATTGACGCCGGCAAATCAGAAACTGATTTTGATGCTTATGAAGGTGCCCCTACGGAATTATCTGCTACTCAACTCGCTCTGAATAACCAGGCAGGCATGTATTCATTGGTAAACAAACGCTATACATTACTCAGGGCCGGCGACCCTATGCTTATATACAGCTATGCAGAGCAATGCTTCATTCTTGCTGAAGCTGTAGAGGAAGGCTGGATTACAGGGAACGCTCAGGAGTACTACGAGAACGGTGTAAAGGCACAGCTTCAGTATTATATGAACTTACCATCTGCTGCTTCGGGTGTTCATAATATGAATATTGATCAAAATTATATTGATAACTATTTTACGGGCGCTGCCGCCTATGCAACAGCCGGAACCAAAGAGGACCGTTTACACCAGATATGGATACAAAAATGGCTTCTGGATTTCTTTACATCTCAGTTGAATTATCAGGATTTTCTTCGCACAGGGTATCCTCTCTTCCCATTAGATCCGGCTACCAGTATGGATCCTGATAGTAAAACAGTATATCCAAAACGATGGAAGTACCCGACAGAAGAACTGATAACCAACCCTGATAATTATAAACAGGCAGTTGATGATCAATTTGGAGGATATGATGGGATCAACGAAGTTCCATGGTGGTTGAAATAATAGATAAATAATGATTTCATAAATAATAATCTTCATTATTGCAGTACTGAAGAGTTAAATTAAAAAAGGAGGAGTCAACGAATGATTCCTCCTTTTTATCTTAAGTTTGTTTCAAACGCGATTATGACTTCCAGCTTAGCTTATGACTACCGTCCGGGACTATTTTATTATGGTCGAGCAGCCATCGGATAACTTTAACAACCCTGTCTTCAGGGTAATCAACAAGTTTCACAAGTTCTTCCGCATCTGGATTATTTTCACTCAGAACACTTTTTATTTCCTCAAGAATAATATCAAATTCATACTTGCTCAGGGAGAGTTCATTCCTTTCCCGACAAACATCGCATATTCCGCACCGGTCTGATTCTTCACCAAAATAATCAAGAAGATATACAGATCTGCAATGGCCATCAGAATCTGCATATTCGATCATTTTATCCAGGCGGATCTCATATTTTTCTTTAACATGAAGATAATTATCAGGAGATATCATCAGGGCTTTCCTTACCAGCCTCTCTTCAGTAAAGATTACTAGTGCAGTCTTTTTGCCAGGAATATAACGGATAATATTTAATGACGACAATTTCACCAGGTATTGGTAAATAGTGTCACGGGTTGCTGCTGATTTGCGGGAAAGAGCTTCTTCATTGATCGGCACAAATTCACTGAACATTCCTGTATATGATCTTAGAAGAAGTTTGATGAACCCGTCGAAAGACTCGTTCGCTACCTGAAATTTATAAAGATCGTCGCGGCCCACAATGAAATGTACTCTCGAAGGATTGTTTATCTCTTCAGTGAATTCCATATAGCCCTCTCTCTGAAGAAATTGAAGACTGTTATAAGTTTCTATTACCGGCAACCTGTATTTTGAGACAAAATCGTACATATTGAAATCGAATACAATGTCCTTCCCCGAGCCGAGAGGCACCTGCAGATAATTACATAATGCCTCGTATGTGTCTTTTATCTTTTCTATTTCAGGAAATTTCTTCCTGATACTATCTCTCAGCCTTTTTTTATCAGCAGGAGAATATAATAGAACAGCGAAAGAAGGTTTTCCGTCACGGCCTGCCCTCCCACTCTCCTGAAAATAACTCTCAATGGAATCTGGCATATCCCAGTGAATTACAAACCGCACTTCAGCTTTGTCGATGCCCATTCCGAATGCATTAGTAGCGACAATTATCCTGGTTTCTCCAATTGTCCATGAAGCTTGTTTTTTGTCACGAAGCTCATCTGTCAACCCGGCATGATAAAAATCGGCACTAATACCGTTTGCAACCAGAAGTTCGGCTACTTCTTTGCACCTCTTTCTGCTTCTTACATACACAATGCCACTACCTTTTGTTTTTTGAAGTGTTTTAATAAGGTAAGAGCCTTTATCTTCAACTTTCCGCACGAGGTATGATATATTTTTCCTGTCGAAACTGGTCCTGAGAACGTTCTTCTCCCTGAAAGCCAGTTTTACCATTATATCTTCAATTACTTGTGGAGTAGCTGAAGCGGTAAGTGCCAGAAATGGAATATTATCAGGAATATACTCTCTGAGTGAGGCTATCTTCAGATATGAGGGTCTGAAATCATATCCCCATTGTGATATACAGTGTGCTTCATCAATCGCAACCATAGACAGGTTAAGCCTGGTTACCTTCGCCTGGAATATCCGTGTCGAAATTCTTTCAGGGGAGATATACATGAATTTATAATCACCGTAAATACAATTTTCAAGTGCAGTATCCACCTCTTCGCCGGACATTCCAGAATGTATTGCTATCGCTCTTATTTCCAAACTATTAAGACGATTTACCTGATCTTTCATCAGTGCAATTAAGGGAGTAATAACCAAACAAATACCATCGTGTACAAGAGCAGGTACCTGGAAGGTTATCGACTTACCTCCCCCTGTTGGCATCAGACCAAGAGTGTCCTTTCCTTCTGCAACAGATCTTATTATCTCTTCCTGCAACGGTTTAAAGGAGCTATATCCCCAGAACTTGGTTAATATCTGTATATATGGTTCAATATTCATTCCTTTTTGCACTTAATACAAATGTACAAACTGTTATGTAATTTTACTTAAAGGTTGATCTTTAACAATTTCTTTTAACCACAAAGTCCACAAAGGTATAAATCCAAAGTTCGCAAAGTAGTAGAGACGCCCAAGTTGGGCGTCTCTACTTAAATTATTTTCTTTGCGTTCATTTCGACTTATTCATGGGCTTAGTGGTTAAAGGATTTCATAACATTAAAAGATGCAAGGATTTACGAGATCTGTTTTTTTTTCGTAATTTGCGCCATCTTAAACTTAAAATATCATCTGATGTCATTTTTGAAAGATAAGATACTGTATGAAGGATTAACATTTGATGATGTCCTTCTGGTTCCGGCATATTCTGAGGTACTTCCAAGGGAGGTAGAACTCAGCTCCATGTTCACGAGAAATATTCTTATTAATACGCCTGTTGTTTCAGCTGCAATGGATACTGTAACAGAAGATGAGCTTGCAATTGCAATAGCAAGGGAGGGTGGAATCGGCGTTATCCACAAGAACATGTCCATCGATAGACAAGCTGCCCAGGTTAAGAGGGTAAAAAGGGCTGAAAATGTTATGATTTTTGATCCTATTACAATAAATCTCGATGCAACTGTAGGCGAAGCTATGAACCTGATGAGTGAATACAAGATCGGAGGTATCCCTGTTATAGACAGAGATGGCATTCTGAAAGGTATTGTTACTAACAGGGATCTCAGGTTTGAGAACAACAGGGCGCGCAAGATAACAGAGGTAATGACTACCAGCCTGATCACCACAAATCATCAGACTAATCTTGAAGCAGCTGCCCGGATTCTGCAGAAACATAAGATTGAAAAGCTTCCCATGGTAGATGATGAGGGTAAGCTTATTGGTCTGATTACCTATAAAGATATTACAAAAACCAAGGACCGCCCCAATTCATGCAAGGACGATAAAGGAAGGCTTAGAGTAGCAGGTGCTGTTGGTATTGCTGCAGATACTCTGCAGAGGGTTGAAGCCCTCATCAATGCAAGTGTTGATGCTATAGCCATAGATACAGCTCATGCACATTCAATCAATGTAATAAGAATACTAAAGGAAATTAAAAGGAATTATACTGACATAGATGTTATTGCCGGAAATATAGGTACTGCCGAAGCAGCCATAAAGCTTGTTGATGAAGGTGCAGATGCTGTTAAAGTGGGCATCGGTCCGGGATCAATCTGTACCACCAGGATAATTGCCGGAGTAGGTATCCCACAGCTTTCTGCCATATATAATGTAGCCAAGGCCATTGAAGGATCAGGTGTACCGGTAATAGCTGACGGGGGGATCAGGTATTCGGGTGATATTATAAAAGCTATTGCAGCAGGTGCAGATTCTATAATGGCAGGGTCTCTCTTTGCCGGTGTTGAAGAATCACCGGGAGATACAATCATTTATAATGGCAGAAAATTTAAAGCCTACCGCGGAATGGGTTCTATTGAAGCTATGCAGCAGGGTTCAAAAGACCGGTATTTTCAGGATATAGAAGACGATATAAGAAAACTGGTCCCGGAAGGAATTGAAGCCAGGGTACCTTATAAAGGAACACTTGCAGAAGTCATTTACCAGATGACCGGTGGATTAAGAGCAGGGATGGGATATCTGGGAGCCAGGAATATTGCCCTTCTGAAAAAGGACGGCAAATTTGTACGCATCACCAATTCAGGTATAATTGAAAGCCACCCTCATGATGTTTCTATAACCCGCGAGGCTCCTAATTACAGCAGAAAATCATTTGAATAACAATTACCAACAAATCCTGATGAACTTCAGATCATTTTCTTTTACAATTATGATTGTTCTTTTCCCTGTTATAAGCAAGGCACAGGATCTGAATGCTAAAATACTTTTAACTGTCGATGGGAACAAGATACAGGCAGGGGAATTTATCAGGATGTATAAAAAAAGTGTTGAGCCCGGAAAGACTCCCGATGTTGACAATTATCTGAAACAATTTGTAGTTTTCAAACTTAAGGTTGCCGATGGTCTGCATGAAGGCTATGATACTACGAGCTCATTCAAAAAGGAACTTAATGGGTATCGTAACCAGCTGGCTCAAAGCTATCTCACCGATACACATACAAAAGATATATTGCTGCAAAAAGCCTATCAACGCTCACTTATTGAAATAAATGCCTGGCATATTCTTATTGGAATGCCTCAGGATGCTACACCTGAAGATACACTTAAGGCATGGAAAAAAGCCATCTCTTTGAGAGAAAGAATTTTGAAGGGAGAATCTTTTGAAAGTGTAGCCAGGGGAAGTTCAGATGATAAATCAGTTAAAATCAACGGAGGAAATTTAGGCTATTTTTCAGTGTTCCAGATGATAATGCCATTTGAAGATGCTGCCTATGCTCTGAAGAAAAACACTATTTCGATGCCGGTACGAACACCATATGGATATCATATCATAAAAGTAACAGACAAACGTCCGGCAAAAGGTAAAATAAAGGTTGCTCATATAATGAAGGCTGTCCCACCGGGAACAGATGAAAAGAAGGCTAAGGATGCCGAAGATGAGATAAACAATATTTATGCGATGTTACAGGAAGGGGCATCTTTCAGTGAGCTTGCAAAAAAGTATTCTGATCATAAAGAATCTGCGGCCAGAGGAGGAGTACTTGACTGGTTCGGAACGGGCGAAATTATCAGCGATTTCTCTGAGGCCGCATTTGCAATCACTGATACCGGTATGTATACAAAACCCATTCGCACGATCTACGGTTGGCATATTATTAAACTACTAGGCAAAAAAACTCCAGGTACTTTTGAAGAATCAAGCTCATACCTTCAAAGCAAAATCAACCAGTCTTATCTTAACTCTATAAGCAAAAAATCATTTGTCGAGAAGTTAAAAAAAGAGTATAATTTAAAGATTAACAGCGAAGCCTCTGAGTGGTTCATTGATCATACCGATACTCTTATTATCCAGGGTTTAAAAAAATATGATCGGGCTGCAATCCCAGAAGGTAAAATGTATTCATATGCAGATCAATATATTACTACAAATGAATTTGCTGATTATGTTGAGAAGCAAGGATTGTCTGTTATTACCAAAGATTCAACCTTATTTATTAACCGGTTATTAGAAGCCAGCGTATCAGATCATCTCTTAAGTTATGAAAATTCACTGCTCGAAAAAAAATATCCTGAATTCCGGTATCTTATGAAAGAATTCCATGATGGAATGATACTTTTTGAAATATCGGGTAAAAATGTCTGGAACAGGGTAAGTAATGATTCCTCGGGGCTTCATCGTTACTATGAAGAAAATAAAAACAACTGGCTTTCCCGAAGAGCCATTGATGCAAAAATATACACTCTGAAATCTCCCGACGGAGAGAAACTCTTATCATCTGCTGTCAATAAATATTCACAGAAAGCGGATATTGATTATAAATTGAACACGAAATTCAATGCAACAAACGATACCTTACTTTTCATAAAAGAAGGAACCTGGTATAAAGGTGACAAAACTGAACTAGACGGTATGGAATGGAGCGAAGGATGGCATTCTATCAGTTATAATGGGTTTCCTTCAATGGTCCTTATAAAAAGAGTTATTGAACCTGTTCCTTTGAAGTTCGATGCGGTTCAGAGCGAAGTGATGACTGGTTACCAGGACTTCCTGGAGAATGAATGGGTGGGACAATTAAATAAAAAATATACCGTTAAGATTGATAATTTGATACTCGATGAAGTGAAGAAGAAATTGAAAAATGAATAAACAATTAATCATAATATTTAGTCTTTTGATTTTAGCCGGTTGTAAAAACAACAATAACCACATCAAAAGAATCCCTCTTGCTCAGGTTGGTAAAACTGTTCTATATGCTGACGAAATGCCAACGATAATACACCATGGGATAAATGATTCTGATTCACTTGCCCTGACGCAGAATTATATTAATAAATGGGCCAGAAGACAACTCTTGCTGGAGAAAGCTGAAGACAATATTACTCCTGATCTTAAAAAGGAAATTGAGAAACAACTGGAGGAAACAAGGTCAAACCTGTTAATTTATCAGTATCAGCGTCAGATGATTCAGGAAAAACTGGATACAGTAATAACTGATGGAGAACTTGAAAACTATTATGCGGCCAACGAAAGCAGTTTTGTTCTCACATCAAATATCGTAAAAGCTCTTTTTATAAAATTACCAATTGAGACTCCTGATCTTAACTTAATAAGGAAACTGGCACGTTCAAATGATCATAATGATCTTCAGAAGCTGGAAGCCTTATGTTATCAGTTTGCTGAAAAATTTGACGACTTCAGTGAAGAATGGGTTCCCATGTACAGACTTTCTGTTGAACTACAGCAGAATATTGAAAATGAGGAGAATTTTCTTAAAAGAACGACATTTTTCGAAACAACCGATTCCACATCGGTCTACCTTGTATCCATACGTGATTACAGATTAAGATCTTCATTGTCGCCATATGAATACGTCAGGGATGATATAAAGAGGATTATATGGAATACAAGAAGATTCGAATTTATTCAATCACTCGAGAATGGAATTTATAATGACGCTCTTAAAAAGGATAATTTCAAGATTTATAAATAATTATTAAACATCGAATTACTACATGAATTTTTAAATAAAATTATATAATGAATAAAAGAAAATTGAAGTTCTGTCTAACGCTTATATTTTTGTTTCTGCCAGGTGTATTTATTGCTAATTCTCAAATACTTGTTGAATCAATTGCAGCTGTGGTAGGAAATGAGGTTATATATCTTTCTGATCTGGAGAATACTCTTACAGATGTGAGAAGGAATGGAGATAAAACTCCTATCGATCAGCTCACATGCAGAGTATTTCAACAGATGCTTGTTTCAAAGCTTTTCATGGATCAGGCCAGGATAGATAGTATTAACGTTACGGATGACCAGGTAGAAGGCGATCTGAATATGAGGATGAATGATGCAATCAGGACTGCAGGAAGTGAAGAAGCCCTGGTTACATATTTTAAAAAGAGCATGCTTGAAATCAGAAGGGATATAAAAAAGCAACTTATTGAACAGCAAGTCGTAGGTGAAGTTCAGAGTAAGATTTCCAAGGATATAACAATTACTCCTTTTGCTTTAAAAAAATATTACAATTCAATCCCTAAAGACAGCCTGCCTATTGTTCCTGCAAAATATCAACTCAGCATTATTCAGCTGGATCCTCCGGATAATGAAGAGAATAAAGCTGAGGCCCGCCAGAAGCTTCTTGATATAAGAGGTCAGATCCTTGCCGGTAAGAGTTTCAATGTAGAAGCTATTATGTACTCTGAAGATCCGGAAAGTGCAAAATTAGGTGGTGAAATCGGCTACAGGGTTCGTGGTGAGCTTGAAAAGCCTTATGCCGATGCTGCGTTCAGTCTGACAAAAAATACTGTTTCTAAAATTGTAGAATCAAAATACGGATTCCATATTATTCAACTCATTGATCGCAAAGGAGATATGGTTAATACACGTCATATTCTTATCAGACCGAAGGTTAAACCTGAACAGGCAGCAAAAGCAATGGCAAAACTCGACAGTCTGGCTAACCTGATACGAAAAGACAGTTTGAAATTTGAAACTGCAGCACTTCGTTACTCAACCCACAAAGACAGCAGGATAAACGGAGGCAAATTAGTGAATTCAAATCCTTCTTCGCGAGTCAATTGGTTTACACTTGAAGAGTTAACTCAGGAGATGTATGTCAAAATCAGGGATATGAAGGTTGGTGAGATATCTGATGCGTTCAGGACAACTGATGAAAATAACAATGAAGTTTTCAGAATAGTAAAACTCGATAATGTACTTCCGGCGCATACAGCAAATCTGAAAGACGATTATCAGAGCCTGTATGATAATGCACTTGTTAAGGAAAGGGCGGAAGTTTTTGATAAATGGGTAAAAAACAAGATTGGTGTCACTTATATAAAAATAAGCGATGAATTCAAATCATGTGACTTTTTAAAAGACGGATGGCTGAAATAAAAATCTTAAACAGACTGGTCAAAAATCCTTCGGTTAAGCATTTACTTTATGTGACGATCATTCTTCTTTTTGTTTCCGCAGCACAAAACCAGGATATACCAGGCACTCAAGCAAATAAGAAGAGAATTGAGCTTAAAAATGCTGATGTAGGTTATATAGTAAAAGACCCTCAGACGGGAAAGGATGTTCACCACCTTCTTGGAAATGTCAGATTACAGGATAATCAGATAAAAATGTGGTGCGACAGTGCACACTTTTTTCCGGATAAGAACCAGGTGATAGCATTCAGCAAAATACATATAGAACAGGGTGATACGCTTAATCTTTATGGTGATTACCTTTACTATGACGGGAAAACAGGTTTAGCTTTTGTGAAAACAAATGTTGAACTGATTGACAAAGAAACACATCTTTATACTGATTCTATACACTACGATGTTAACAGCAGAATTGCCAAATATACTGAAAGAGGCAAAATCACAAATGCTAAAAATACTCTTACAAGTATTATCGGCGTTTATTCTGCATCGGAAAACCTTTTCCATTTTAAGGATAGTGTAAAAATAGTGAACCCCGATTACGTAATGACCGCTGATACGATGGATTATAACACCATATCAGAAATTGCCTATTTCTATGGACCAACCGAATTAAAAGGCGACAGCATATATCTTTTTTGTGAGAGAGGTTGGTATGATACCAAAAATAAGATAACCTCAGTATGGAAGAAAGCCATGATAGACAATCGCAAACAAATCATTCATGGTGATTCATTGTATTTTAACGACAGTATCGGATATGGTGAATCATACAGAAATGTTATCATTGAGGACACTGTAAACAAAATAGCTGTTGAAGGCAACTACGCTTGGTTCTATAAACAACCTGAAAAATTTTTTGTAACTGACAGAGCAGTATTTATTCAGATATCAAAACAAGATTCTCTTTTTCTGCACGGAGATACCATTAAGTCAGCTATGGTGCTGGATACCCTTGGGAAGGGACACAGATTGATGAGAGCTTATTATGGTTGCCGTGTCTTCAGTAAAGATCTTCAGGCGAAATGCGATTCCCTTTCATATTCCTTTCAGGATTCGGTTATAAGACTTTACAGAGAACCGGTGCTATGGTCGGGAGAAGATCAACTTACGTCAGACTCAATGGCTGTTTTTACAAAGAACCGGCAGACTGACCGGTTGGAGCTTTATAATAATGCCTTCATCGCGCAACAGGTTGATACCGCAAGATTTGATCAGATAAAAGGACGATCGCTCACCGGTTATTTCAAAGACAATGAATTGTACAGAATAATTATCAAGGGAAATGGTGAAATTATATTTTACCTTATCGATGGTAATGCTGTTGCAGGTGTGGAGCAATCCAAGTGTGCCAACATTGAGATGAAATTTGACAAAGGAAAAGTTTCGGAGATCTATGAGTATGATAACCCCGAAGGCTTTATTGATCCGCCTTTACCTCTTAGCTCAAACAGACTTGAAGGATACAAATGGCTTGACAATCTGAGGCCCAAAAAAAAGAATGATATATTCAATAAATGAAAAAGAGGCTGATTTTTATAGGATCAGCCTCCTTTTTAGTATTCATCTTCATTAAAAAAGAAGTCGTCTTTACTGGGATAATCAGGCCAGATATCTTCGATACTTTCGTAAATATCGCCTTCATCCTCAATTTCCTGAAGGTTCTCAATAACTTCCATAGGGGCACCTGACCTAATGGCGAAATCAATCAGCTCATCCTTAGTGGCAGGCCATGGAGCATCCTCAAGTTTCGATGCTAATTCAAGTGTCCAGTACATATTTTCCTGATTAAGTTAAGCTTTAAACAAAGTTTGCAAATATATATATTATTTTATTTAAAAAACAATACTACATTTCAAGTTTTTTAACGATTCATAGAACCCACTTAATCTCTTCAATATCAAGCTCTAATGCTATTTTTCTTGAAAGAACAAATAAAAAATCGGAAAGCCGGTTGAGGAATTTATTCACAATTTCAGGTGATTGCTCGATATTGTTTAACCTTAAAACAGCTCTTTCCGCCCTTCGACATACACAGCGGGCTATATGACAATATGATACAAGTATGTTTCCGCCGGGAAGAATAAAGTTATTCAATGGAGTCAGACTCTCCTCCATAATGTCAATTTCTTTTTCAATTACAGAAATGCAATCAGCATCGGGTAAGATTTCTTTGCTTTTTGGGTTTTGACTGTCATAGGCGAGTGCAGCAGCACATCTCATCAGCTGATTCTGTATGTAAACAAGCAGGTCCTTACGGATTCTGTTCTCCTTGTGATCGCGCAACAGTCCAATCCATGCAATAAGCTCATCTACAGAACCATAAGCTTCAACACGAATAGAATGTTTAGGTACTCTTCTGCCTCCCGACAATGAAGTTGTACCATCATCACCTGTAAGGGTATAGATCTTCATATTACAGTTAAAGGAAAAATTAGAAGCAAAATAATTTCAGATTGGAACTTTATAATTTCACATACTGTTCATTACGGTAATCCTGTGCAATCTCCCCATCGAACAGCCTGATTATCCTGGCTGCATGTTTGGCAATATCCTCTTCATGTGTAACAACAATCACTGTATTCCCTTTTTTATGAATAGCATCAAGAAGTCCCATGATATCAAGAGATGTTTTGCTGTCGAGGTTCCCTGTAGGCTCATCAGCAAGGATTATTGAGGGCTTATTTACAAGCGCCCTGGCTATAGCAACACGCTGGCGCTGTCCTCCGGAAAGTTCATTTGGCTTATGTGTCATCCTGTCTGCCAGACCTACCTGTTCAAGAGTTTCAACCGCCACCTTTTCTCTTTCCAATTTAGGCACTCCGGCATATATTAAAGGTAAGGTAACATTCTCAAGCGCAGAATATCTTGGAAGCAAATTAAAAGTTTGAAATATAAATCCAATCTCTTTATTTCTTATTTCAGCAAGGTAATCATCTTCCATTTTACTTACATCGGTACCATTGAGGATATAACTGCCACTGGTGGGGGTATCGAGGCAACCAAGCAGATTCATCAGTGTGGATTTCCCGGAACCGGAAGGGCCCATTATAGCAACGTACTCATTCTTTTCTATATCGATAGAAACGGATCTTAAAGCCCCCACAATCACTGATCCTACCTGGTAATTCTTAACAATGTTGTGAATCTCGATTACTTTATCCATAATGTTTAAAAATTTGAAATTCGAAATTAGACTAAATATATCAAATAATAAATTTAAATGCCCTAATTTTTGTTAATATCTGATTACATAGTTATTGTGATTAATTCCACCCCTGAAAAATAAGATTCCCATTCTGAAAAGATCGATAGTAACAGTAACCTTCGGATGAAGTTTTATTTCTTTCCACGCTTCCGCCATTTCTTTTGAATAATTTATATCATCAATAATAATTACAGTTCCATCACCGGAAAATTCAGCTATATGGTTGAAATATTTTATTACAGGTTCTTTCCTGTGGTTTCCATCAATAAATACCATTCCCGGTTTAATTCCACTGTCGGTTAAACGTGGCAGTATATCATCAAACGAACCATTGAGAATATTAATATTCTTAAGTCCGGCTTCAATTATATTATGTCGTGCAATTTCTGAGATTGATTGACAAGCGTCTATTGTACATATTGTTGTATCTGTGCATGAGGCGGCCATATACATAGCACTGATTCCTAAGGAGGTACCCAGTTCAATTATTAGCGGCTTTCCAAATTCGGCCGCCATATTTGATAATAAGATGCCGTATTTCATCGTCACCGGAGAGTGCTTTGCAATTTCAGCAACTTTTTGTATGTTCGTTTTCATCAATCCTGATCGTGCACCAAGATCATTCACCATGATGCTTCGTGTATCGGCGATCATTTTCTTTCTGACTTTTTCAACAGTGAGAGTAATTGAAGGATCAATTTTATTCCTGAAAATCCTTGACACAAGATCAAAAACAAACGGGCTGTGAATTCCATGGCCCTTTTTGTGACGCGATAACAGAATGTAATTCAGATATTTGAGTGTTCTGGAAAAAATCATTTCTATGCTGTATTTATAATTAGGACAGCTTTTCAAAAATACGTATTTTCGGATAATGAAATCCGGTAAGCTAAGAGATCGCAAAGATATATTTGCCCCCCTTCCTCCCTAAAGAGGTGCTAACCCTCGATTTTTAAGAATAATTGTCTTATTATGAGAGAATTAGTCCCCATTATGGAGGAAGGGATTGTCTAAGAAATCCTTTGCTAACCTTCGTGATAACATTTGTGTACTTTTGTGGTAATACATAATTCATTGAACCACAAAGGATCACAAAGTAAGGCACAAAGTAGCACAAAGGAGAAAGGTGATAATTAATGCCTTTTTCGGCACCCACCGCAGGCCACCTTATCAGTGCCTTTTGCGGTTAAAAAGAATCAATATCTTATGTTTTCCAAATGAATCAGCAGGAGTTTTTAGATACAGACATTACCTATCTGCAGGGAGTTGGCCCGAAAAGAGCGGAACTGCTTAATAAAGAATTAAGTATTTTTACTTTCCGCGATCTGCTTTACTACTTTCCATATAAATATATCGACAGAACCAGATTTTATAAAATTGCTGAACTTGACCCCGACCTTCCGTTTGTTCAGATAAGAGGTGTTATAAAAGGATATTCAACTGAAGGCCACGGTACCGGGAAACGATTAGTTGCTGATTTTCAGGATGAGACAGGAACCATTAAACTTATATGGTTTAAAGGAGGAAAATGGATTACCGGAAGTTTTAGTCCTGGTGTTGAATTTATAGTATTCGGGAAACCGGGTGTTTTTAATGGGATGATTAATATTATACATCCTGAAATTGAAGCAGCCGGTAAGATGGCAGAAAGGATTAATTCAGCACTGCAGGCCCAGTACAGTACTACCGAGAAGCTTAAGAATCAATTTTTAACGTCAAAGACAATAAGCAAACTGATTGGCAATTTGCTAAAACAGTTGAAGACCCGGTTGCCTGAGACATTACCCGCATATATTACTTCGCTGTATAAATTGATGGAGCTTCATGAAGCACTTCATAAGATACATTTTCCTTCTACACCAGACGAACTTGAAAAGGCCAGGCACCGGTTGAAATTTGAAGAGTTGTTCTATATTCAGCTTAATCTTCTGAGGTACAAAACAAACCGAAGTATAAAATTCAAGGGTTTTGTTTTTTCAAGTGTAGGCGATAATTTCAATAATTTCTATTATAACAATTTACCTTTTACGCTGACAGAAGCTCAGAAAAGAGTTATGAAGGAGATACGGAAAGATCTGGGCTCCGGAAAACAAATGAACCGGTTGCTCCAGGGAGACGTTGGCAGCGGGAAGACACTTGTGGCACTGATGAGTATGCTTATTGCTCTTGACAACGGATACCAGGCATGCATCATGGCTCCTACTGAAATCCTCGCAAACCAGCATTTTCAGACTATATCAAAATTACTCGAGGGAATTGATATCAAAATACGTCTGCTAACAGGTTCGTCAAAAAAGACTTCACGTAAATCAATTGCTGAATCCCTCCTCGACAGATCACTCAATATCCTTATTGGAACTCATGCTCTGCTTGAAGAAAATGTTCAGTTTGCAAATCTGGGACTTGTGATTATCGATGAACAACACAGGTTTGGAGTTGAACAAAGGTCAAAACTCTGGCAGAAGAACCTTAATCCTCCCCATATTCTTGTTATGACGGCCACTCCTATTCCAAGAACTCTTGCAATGACTCTTTATGGGGACCTCGATGTTTCGGTAATTGATGAACTGCCTCCGGGCAGAGTTCCTATAAAAACAATGCATTTTACTGATTCGGAAAGAAATAAAGTTTTTGGATTCATCAGGAACCAGATAGAGAATCACCGCCAGATCTATATAGTCTATCCTCTGATAAAAGAATCAGAAACAATGGATTATAAGGACCTTGAAGACGGTTGGGATACTATTTCAAGAGTATTTCCGGCACCAAAATATTGTCTTAGCATTGTTCATGGAAAGATGACTCCGGCAAATAAAGAAATGTCGATGAAGCTGTTCAAGGATGGAGTAGCACAAATACTTATCGCTACTACTGTTATTGAGGTAGGTGTTGATATTCCTAATGCCACGGTAATGGTAATTGAGAGCGCCGAACGATTCGGTCTTTCACAGCTGCATCAGCTCAGAGGACGTGTTGGCAGAGGTGCGGATCAGTCGTATTGTATTCTAATGACATCCGATAAACTTTCCAGAGAGGCAGCAAAGAGAATTGAAGTGATGATCAGTACAAATGATGGTTTTGAGATCGCAGAGACAGATCTTCAGCTTAGAGGTCCCGGCGATATTGAAGGAACGCTCCAGAGCGGGATCCCTTTTGATCTGAAGATAGCTGATCTGGGCAAAGACGGACAATTGATTGAATATGTGAGACATATTGCAGAGGATATACTGAATCATGATCCTCTTCTTGAAAATAATGAGAACAAGGTATTCCGATCGGAATTAAAAAGGCTGTTCAGCCAGAGACAATCATGGAGTTATATCAGCTAGGATCTTTTATTTATAATCAGAATAAATAATTAAATGGTTCTAAAAAATGACAAAAAGCATCCTTCAATTGTCCCTTAATCTTAATTTTGCGAATTACATTTTTTCAGAATAGTTCATGGCCAATTCAGATAGTTCAGGAATTATTAATCATGATGGAATAGTCTTACGGAAGGATTATAATACTGTTTCTGTAAGTATAATATCCTCGTCTGCATGTTCAGGCTGTCATGCCGAAGCTGGATGCATTATGTCAGGAAAAGAGGAAAAAATTATAGATGTACAAGGCAGATATGATGTAAAACCCGGCGATAAAGTTACCATCCTGATGAAACAGTCAATGGGCTATGCTGCCCTCTTTCTGGGTTATATTTTACCTGGCATAGCTGTTATAGCAGTACTGATAATCATGAATTCCCTGAAAGCACCTGAATTGATCTCCGGTTTGATTTCGCTTACAATTCTTATACCATATTATTCAATACTCTATTTTTTTAGAGAAAGAATAGGTAAAAAATTTACGTTTACTTTAAAAGTTTAGTTAATGGATCACATAATTCTGATAACAATTATAAGCCTGAGTCTTCTTGCACTTGTCTCAGCTGTAATTCTCTACTTTATTGCTCAGAGATTTAAAGTATACGAAGATCCAAGGATTGACGAAGTACAGGCAGTTCTTCCAGCAGCAAATTGCGGTGGTTGTGGATATGCAGGTTGCCGCAGCCTGGCAGAGGCCCTTGTGAATGCAGAAACTTTTGATGGCCTTTACTGTCCGGTTGGCGGCGCTGAGGTTATGGCAGGTGCAGCAAAAATACTCGGGAAAGAGGCTCCTGTGGTCGATCCCCAGGTTGCAGTTCTTCTTTGCAACGGAACACCTGAAAACAGGCCCCGCACTTCAAATTATACAGGGGCATCTGATTGCAGAATTTCAAACAGCCTTTATATAGGAGAATCTGATTGCAGCTATGGCTGTCTTGGTTTTGGTGACTGTGTAAAAGCCTGTACTTTCGGAGCAATGACTATAGATCCATTAACAGGTCTTCCTGTAATTATTGATGACAATTGTGTCGCTTGCGGTGCCTGTGTAAAAGCATGTCCAAGAAATATCATCGAACTACGTAAAAAAGCAAAAAAAGAGAGAAAAATTTATGTTGCATGCTCAAACTGCGACAAGGGCGGTCCTGCCAGAAGAGCCTGCAAAGTGGCCTGTATAGCATGCAGCAAATGTGTTAAGGTGTGTGAATTCGGTGCCATAACCATAGAGAATAACCTTGCTTATATTGATGCAAAAAAATGTACTTTCTGCAGGAAATGCGTAACAGAATGTCCTACAAATTCAATTATAGAACTGAACTTTGCACCCAGAAAACCAAAGGTTGAAGTTCAGACAGAGACTGTTAACTGAAAATTAAATTATAAAAAATAAAAGATTAAAATAGTGTTGAAAACATTTCCCATTGGAGGTATTCATCCACCCGAACATAAGCTTACTGCAAATCAGCCAATTTCTTATCTTCCTGTTCCTGCAAGTGTCACAATTCCTGTGTCACAGCACTTAGGTGCTCCTGCGACAGTAATTGTAGCCAAGGGAGATTATGTAAGGACAGGACAGGTAATAGCAACGAGTAAAGGTTTTGTGTCAGCAAATATTCATTCTTCAGTATCCGGAAAAGTGAGTAAAATTGATACTATAATTGATTCATCAGGATATAAGCAGACAGCTGTTTATATTGATGTTGAAGGTGATGAATGGATCGAATCAATTAACAAAAGCAGTGAAATCTTAACTGAAATAAAGCTCTCTCCGGAAGAGATCACTAAAAGATGTCTCGAAACAGGTATAGTAGGTCTGGGAGGTGCAACATTTCCTACATATATAAAACTGACTATTCCTGCGGGAAAGAAATGTAACCTGCTCATTATAAACGGAGTTGAGTGTGAACCTTACCTTACTTCCGATCATCGCCTTATGCTGGAGAAAGGTGAAGAGATTCTTATCGGTGTGTCAATACTTATGAAAGCTCTTAAAGTTGAAAGAGCAATGATCGGTATTGAAGAAAATAAGCCTGATGCAATAGATCACCTTACGAAACTCGCGTCCTCCTTTAAAGGAATAACTGTTCACGCATTAAAAGTTAAATATCCTCAGGGCGCTGAAAAGCAGTTAATCAAAGCATTGATCAACAGAGAAGTGCCGTCGGGTCATCTTCCCCTGGATGTTGGTGCTGTCGTTCAGAATGTGGGTACTGCATTTGCAGTTTATGAGGCTGTCCAGAAGAATAAACCGCTTTTTGAAAGAGTAGTTACAATAACCGGGAACGGACTGGCAAAACCTGGTAATTTTGTTGTGCGTATAGGAACACCTGTCAGTGATCTTATTGAAGCAGCCGGTGGCATGCCTGGTGATACTGGCAAGATTATTAGTGGCGGACCTATGATGGGAAAAGCGCTCCGAAATGCAGATGTACCTGTTGTAAAAGGAATGTCAGGTTTAGTTGTTATGCCACTTGAAGAGTCAGAAAGGCTTGAGGTACAACCATGCATCAGATGCGCAAAATGCTGTACTGTATGTCCTCTTAACCTTGAACCTTACCTTTTGATGAAGCTTGCAGAAAAAGGTCTGTTCGAAAAAGCCGAAGAAGAGAGGATAACCGATTGCATGGAATGCGGTTCGTGTAGTTATTGTTGTCCCTCTGACAGACCATTGCTTGACTATATCCGGCTTGGAAAATCAACAGTAATAAAGATGGCCCGGGAAAGAAATACAAAATAACCAGTTACAAAATCAGACTAATGAGTAATCTTCTTAATATATCTCCTTCCCCACACATACACGGTGAGGAAACAACCAGGAAACTGATGCTGGGAGTAGTTTTGGCGCTTATGCCGGCATTGCTAACATCGGTAATTTATTTTGGAGCAGGTGCATTGATAGTAGTTGCCACATCAGTCAGTTCCTGCATTCTCTTCGAATATCTGCTTCAAAGGTTCGTGCTTAAAAAGCCGATATCAATAACCGACGGTTCAGCCCTTGTTACAGGTTTGCTTCTTGCTTTCAATCTACCTTCAAATCTACCTGTATTTATCATTGTTATTGGAAGTTTTGTAGCGATAGCAGTAGCAAAAATGACCTTCGGGGGATTAGGAAATAATCCGTTTAACCCGGCTCTGGTAGGACGTGTTTTCATACTTATATCATTCCCTGTCCAGATGACTAACTGGCCTGTTCCCGCAGGAATCAAAACGGGATATGCAGATGCTATAACCGGAGCAACTCCGCTGGCCATAATAAAAGAGGGCTTAAAAAACGGAGAATCAATTTCACAATTGATGCACAAAGTGCCAACAACAGTTCAGATGTTTCTCGGGAAAATGGGAGGTTCAATGGGTGAAGTAGCCGCTCTGGCTCTGCTCATCGGGTTTGTTTATATGCTTTACAGGAAAATAATTACCTGGCATATTCCGGTTTCAATTATTGGAACAGTTGCAATATTTACAACAATTTTATGGCTCCGGCATCCTGAGTCAAATGCGAGTCCTGTTTTTCACTTGCTTACAGGAGGTGTGATGCTGGGTGCAATTTTTATGGCAACTGATTATGTTACTTCCCCAATGAATCCTAAAGCGATGATAATTTACGGCTGCTGTATAGGTATACTAACTGTTGTAATCAGGGTATGGGGAGCATATCCTGAAGGTGTCTCTTTTGCAATATTAATCATGAATGCTTTTGTACCACTTATGAATGCTTATATTAAACCTAAAAGATTTGGGGAGGAGGTAAAATATGGCTAAAGCTGAATCAACCTTTAAGAATATGGTTATGTCTCTGACGTTTATTTCGTTAGGTGCATCAGCATGTCTTGGTTTTGTTTATAAAATGACCAAAGAGCCAATAGGTCTTTCTGCTCTTAATAAAAAACTTACAGCAATAAGAGAAGTAGTCCCTGAATTTGACAATAATCCAAATGAAGAGATGTACAGGCTGCCAACGGGCGAAGGCGATAGTCTTGACGTCTATCCTGCTAAAAAGAATAATCAGATAGTAGGTTACGCAATAAGTACTTATTCGAAGAAAGGCTTCAGTGGTACCATAAACCTTGTAGCTGGATTTAAGCCTGATGGGACAATATATAATATTTCTGTTTTACAGCAGAAAGAGACACCAGGCCTCGGAGCAAAAATGACAGGAGCAGCTTTCAAAAATCAGTTCAACAATAAAAACCCGGGTGAGTTTATTATGAAAGTAAAGAAAGATGGTGGCCCCGTAGATGCTATTACAGCAGCAACTATCAGTTCCAGGGCTTTTTGCGATGCTGTTCAGAGGGCATATATTACCTTAAAGAAAGGAGGTCTGAAATGAATCAGATGCAAAATTTTACCAAGGGTTTCTTCAGAGAAAATCCTATTCTTGTACTTGTACTTGGGACCTGTCCTACCCTGGCCACGACTTCTTCCTCGATAAATGGCATGGGGATGGGCATTGCAACTACATTTGTTCTGATAGGATCAAATGTTGTGATTTCCCTTCTCTCAGACGTTATTCCTGATAAAGTCAGGATACCGGCATTTGTGGTTATAATAGCATCATTTGTAACTGTTGTTGATCTTCTTATGCAGGCTTATGTGCCAGCTCTTTATGAGACTCTGGGTATCTTTATTCCCCTTATAGTCGTTAACTGTATAGTCCTTGGTCGAGCTGAAGCCTATGCATGCAAAAATTCTGTATTCTCCTCATTTATTGACGGATTGGGAATGGGACTCGGATTTACTATGGCTCTGGGTATTCTGGGTGCTTTCCGTGAAATTTTAGGAAGCGGAACCTTATTCGGGTATAAATTTATCAAGGGAGATGGTATACTTGTTTTCATACTGGCTCCCGGCGCCTTTATGGCCCTGGGATATCTTATTGCACTTATTAACCGGATAAGAAGAACCTAAAAACGAATTGAAATGGAATACCTATTAATAATAATATCTGCTGTATTAATAAATAATGTAGTTCTTGCTCAAACTCTTGGGATATGTCCATTTCTCGGAGTATCCAACAGAGTTCAGACTGCACTCGGAATGGCTGGGGCGGTCACTTTCGTTATTGTGCTCTCTACAATGGTCACATATCTGATTCAGGTTTATGTTCTTGATAAACTTGGACTGGCTTTTATGCAGACTATTATATTCATCCTTGTAATTGCTGCACTTGTTCAGATGGTTGAGATAATTCTGAAAAAAATCAGTCAGCCACTTTACCAGGCGCTTGGAATATATCTTCCTCTGATAACAACAAACTGTGCAGTTCTGGGAGTCGCCATACTCGTTATAAAGAAAAATTATAATCTTTTTGAAGGAGTTATATACGGTGCTGCCACCGCCATTGGTTTCGGACTTGCACTAATTATTTTAGCAGGTATCAGGGAACAATTGGAACTTGCCGATATTCCAAAAGGAATGAAAGGTGTTCCGTTATCGCTTGTAATAGCAGGTATACTTGCACTTGCATTTATGGGTTTTTCGGGCATTGTAAAGTAGTACATCATGGACAACTTCCATGTATAAGGATTTAAAATCAGAAAATAATTAAAACCCGAAAAATTATTCGTTAATTGTGATATATTTCCATATCCGGAGAGATATGACACAAACTGACTATTACGAAATATTGGGGTTACCTGATAACTCATCTGTTGAAGAAATAAAAAAAGCCTATCGGAAAAAAGCGCGTCTTTATCATCCCGATATCAATCCGGCCCCTGATGCCAAGGACCTTTTTATAAGTGTAACTGAAGCATACGAATTTTTAATAGCCAATCACGATAAGTTAAAAACCGACGAGCAGGCTTATCAACAGGCCATGGAAGACTGGAGAAAATACAGGCAGGACAGATCGCGTAAACGGGCCACTGCTTATGCTGCATCCTCATATGGTACCTTTAAAAACACAAAATTTTATAAAACAACGAGGATATTTGACGGGACTGCTATAATCTTCAGTTTTATCGTCTCTATCATGGTTCTTGTCTATACAATTTATGGTTATTTTTACCGGCTGAAACATCCTCTTCCAGGTTTTGATAAACCATCTGTTTTTGCATTTATTATGCTTCTTAGCCTTGGAATGGTATTTTTTGTAATTTCATTAATATATCTCATAGCCTACAGGGAAACCTCGGGAAAACAAAAGAATAAGTCTTAGTTAAATGGCATGATTTTTGAATATTTTCACGTGATAACCAGAATTTATCTTTATCAGAAAATATCTGAATAATGTACCTGATCCCAAAAATCTAAGAATTATGAAAAAGTCAGCTTTCAGAACTTTAATTTTATTCTTATTGTCAATTCCATTATTTTTTATCTCGTGCAAAAAAGAGTCTGGTGAAGTATACCCTGTCGATCCGGTGCAGATTGACCTTACAAGTGATCAGGCAGCACTTCTGGGCTCAGAAAACTCATTCGCATTTGATATCTTTAAGAAAGTCATCGAAAATGCTGATGAATCTGAGAACATTATAATCTCTCCCTTAAGTATATCGAGTGCCCTTTCGATGACCTTAAACGGGGCCAATGGAGCCACACGCGATTCAATGCTAAAAGCCCTAAGAATGAATGGATTAACTCCTGATATTATTAATATTTCGTACAAAAATCTTACTGAAGCCCTTCTTAATGTTGATAAACGCGTTTTAATCTCAATTGCAAACTCTGTCTGGAGTGAGAAAAATTTTGTTGTAAAGAAACCCTTTACCAATATTCTCACAGAATATTATAATGCAGAATCCAGGTCATTTGATATTACCGATCCACAGGTTCCATCGCTGATTAACAACTGGATTGATATCAAGACAAACGGATTAATAAAAAATATGGTTGACAAACTCGATCCAAACACAGTAATGCTGTTAATAAATGCGATCTATTTTAAAGGACAGTGGAAATCACAGTTCGACGCAGCTAAGACTGTTCAGGGATCATTTTATAATCCCGGGGGGCAAGCGGAACAGGTTCCTATGATGAAACAGACTTCCGACTACAAAATCTATAAAGGCGAAGGATTTACCCTGGCTGAACTACCTTATGGACAGGGAAATTTTGTGATGGATGTGATCCTGCCCGACGATAACAATGGAATTAATAATCTGATTTCTCAATTAAATGACAATACTCTGAACGGATGGTTCAATAAGATGATTTCCAGAAAAGCAGATCTTTCATTTCCACGTTTTAAATATGGATATAAAAAGGAACTTTCTGATATTTTAACTGAAATGGGAATGGGAATAACTTTTGAAAATAATGCGGATTTCTCTAATATATCTGATCTCCAACTTTATATCAGCTTAGTACTCCACCAGGCATTTATTGAAACGAATGAAGAAGGTACTGAAGCTGCTGCTGCTACAATAGTTGGTATCTCAACTACTGCAGTAATAGAGCCGTTAATTCTTAATATTGACCATTCATTCCTCTACATTATCAGAGAGACCACAACAAATTCGGTGCTTTTTATGGGCAGAGTAGTTGATCCTCTTGCTGAATGAGAATATTTTACTGCCAATGAATACCGGTTCCTTGCACTTACATAAAGCACTGACATATGTAAAAATTAACTGCTTTGATTCTTTATTGGTCAGGATGAACCTGATTCATTAACCTGTTATCCTGATCAGGTTTTTCAGAGGGATCAATTGATCTTGATAAAATTGATCTTTACATCAAGTATTGAGGCGAAGTACTCTCCCCGCTCAAGGATGTCTTCGTCACCATCTTCATAATACCAGTTGAATATGAATTTCTTATGTTTCAGAGTTACATAAGTGATTTTCTGTAAAATATGGATAAAAACTTTAGCGCTGGCACTATTAAAATATTCCAGGTTCATATCCACACTTGTAATTTCTGCCGGAACTGTAATATATTCGCTTATCCAATCTTCGATCGGTTCAAAAAAATCTGTAACATTCTCGTGTATTGACCTGCCTTTAATACGTATTATCCCCTCAGGATTTAATATTATCTCGGGTGTATTCTTGGTCGGCGAAATCCTCAACTCCTCCATCAATTATAATTTGTTCCGAAATTACGAATTTTATCACAAAAATCACATTCATTAATTGAAACTATCAAAAAATGGATCATCAAAGTTGAAAACTGTTATATCTCTCTTCTTCTGTTCAATCTGGTGTATCATATTTACAATATAAGTATTTACAGGCACCGGTACTCCGGTGATAAGAGCATTCGTTACAATATATCCGTTTAAATAATCAATTTCTGTTAATTTGTCTCGTTCAAGTGACTGGAGGCTTGAAGATTTAAGTTTTCTATACTTAAATCCAATAACAAGTAAAAGGAGGTGACGATGTAAATCATAATATATACCTTTCCCCATCAGAAATTTTTTAAAATCAAGTCTGTCTCCAAATACTTCAATATTAATCTTCATGCTGTCAGCTACTCTAACTGCCTCCCTTACAATTTCAATAAATATTTTACGCACTTTCCCAACGAGTAACATCTTTCCCAGATAAAGTCCGCAAACAGCACCTAACGAAGTAATACAGGAATTGATAATAAGTTTTGCCCAGAGATGGCCCAGAATATTATCTGTTGTCTTTACAGGTACCACAGAAGAGAGAATTTCTGCTATACAAAAAAGAAAATCATCTGACACTCTGTCCATATATCCGAGAATAAAATCTCCCTTTGAAGTCATTACAAGCTTTCCCCTTGTCTCCATCGTGGCTCCAAAACCAGTAACGCATCCTATTACTCTTCCTTTTCCTGCGACTGACGCCAGCTTATCTTCGCAAATTCCGTTTTGCAGCGATATGATAAACCCTTCCTTATTTAGTAAGGAAACAACCGGGGCTATTACTTCCATCATATCCGTTGCCTTAGTTGCAAGAAGTATTATGTCTTTCTTCTCTTTAACCTGTTCAATTGAACCATAAGCAGGAATTTTCACAGTGAATTCACCGCATGCACCTTTTATATCAATGCCTTTCTCAGAAATATACGATGCGTAATCATCATATTTACAAACTATTTCCACATCCGTACCGTTTTTTTTCAGTAACGCGGCAGTAATCCCGCCTATTGCACCTGCTCCAACCACAAGAAATTTTAAACCGGATTGTTCCATTTTAAAAAGATAAGACAATTCATTAATATCTTGCCAGCGGCGCTATATCATGGCCTGCAAATTGGCCGCGCTGGTACTTATAGTAAGCGGTAATTCCAATCATTGCAGCATTATCTGTTGTAAGGCTGAATGCGGGAATAAAGAGGTTCCATTTTCTTTTTTCAGCTTCTGTCTTCATCTCATTTCTTAATCCTGAATTTGCTGAAACACCTCCTGCAATTCCTATTTCCTTTATGCCAGTTTGAAGTGAAGCTGTTATTACTTTTGAAATCAGAATGCTGATAATAGTATGCTGAAGTGAGGCACACAAATCTGCTTTATTATGTTCTATGAAATCGGGATCCTCTTTCAGACTGTCACGGAGAAAATAGAGAAAGCTTGTCTTTAATCCGCTAAAACTAAAATCAAGACCCTTAACATGAGGTTTTGCAAACCTGAATGCATTTTTATTTCCTGTTCCTGCGAGTTTATCAATGAGTGGACCTGCAGGATAAGTAAACCCCATTACTTTTCCACACTTATCAAAAGCCTCACCTGCAGCATCATCAATTGTGTTGCCAATGACCTCCATTTCCAGATGACTTTTCATAATAATTATCCGTGTATGACCTCCTGATACAAGAAGACATAAAAAGGGGAAAGAGGGTAATCGGTTGTTTTTATCTTTTTCCAGTATAAAGTGAGCCATGACGTGAGCCTGAAGATGGTTAACTTCTATTAATGGAATATTTTGAGCAAGAGCAAATCCTTTGGCAAATGAGGTTCCAACAAGCAGGGAACCAAGTAAACCGGGTCCTCTTGTAAAAGCAACAGCATCAATGTCTTCAGCTTTGACATCTGCTTTTATCATAGCCTGATGTGTAACTGGCACAATATTGGCCTGATGAGCTCTTGATGCCAGCTCGGGTACAACACCTCCATAAGCCATATGAATATCCTGGTTAGCAATAAGATTGGATAATACATAACCGTCCCTGATGATCGCCACTGAGGTATCATCGCAGGAGGACTCTATTGCTAATATCGTAACTGCCATAAAAAATTATTTTTTGCCCATACCAACCTGTAAAGATCTCAAAAAATCAACTGCAAAAACAGGTTCATTAAAAAACCCGGGGAAAATAAATTGTGCAAATTCAAAAATTATTTTATTGATTCAATTATTCTGATGTACGGAATGCAGTAAAGTTATAACCGGCCGTGACTGATCGCTGCTTTTATCAATTTCCGTGATTTCAATTTCCTTTTTATTATACCCCTTTACCTGGCAATACTGATGAATGCGCTTGTAGGCCAATGATTTATGAACTGAGGGATCCGAGAAAATGTGAACAATATCCGTATTATAAAAAACCGTGAAAGAAACCCATCCAAACCAGGTTTTTACCTTTGTATCGTAAATAGGAGTATCCCCGTTATAATACCGTAATATTCTAAACCTTTGTTTCTTCATTACATGTCCGGGCCCTTATTATTAATGATAAATCATTATTATAAAAAAGTGATTCCCTGAGTGAATTAACAGATTTTTATATAATGTTAAAATGCAGTAAAAGAAAACTATGCCTTCTTATTAAAAATAGAAAGTATATTAAATATTTGCAAAAATAATAAATGAACATGTAACTTTGTTACACAAACAGACTAAAACATGACGGATGGAAGCAGAAAACAGGTTAATCAGAATTTATGCAGGAACAAAGATATTTGTAATTTCACTTAAAAATAAGCCTGGGGAAAAAGGAATATCTGCAACTATTCAAAATGATTCCATTAATAGTTTTTTGAGAGGGGTTCCATTTGCTCACGAACTGCATATTCAACAATCTGATTTTAAATATACGAGTCATTAAATAATGAATTTATCAGCGCGAAAAAACCATCCTTTTAACCTGATTAATAATTTCTGCAGGTATTCTGAGTTTCACTATCTTTAAACCATCAAATTCTGAAAAATAATAATTTGAAATTTTAAGCTATTCTGCATTTATATGCTCAAAAAGATTAAGGCATCGATTAAGTATTTTATAATATTCTTCGGCGTTATTTTAATGCTTCCGACGGTCCTTTATCTGATCTTAAAGGCGCCCAGTGTTCAGACATTCATGGTAAAAAGAATAACAGATCATTTCTCAGAAGAACTCAAATCTACAATTTCTATTGGTACCATTGAGTACAAATTCTTTAACAAGCTGTCTGTGAACGACATAATAATTAAAGATAAAAATAATGATACCCTGCTGTATTCAAAAAGACTTATCGTAGGTATCAGAAGAATGGATTTGAGACACAGCTCCTTCAGACTGGGCAAAGTAAGTCTGATTAAACCCGTTATTGCTCTAATAACTGATTCCACCGGGATGATGAACCTGACCTGGTATCTTGATCTCTTAAAGAATCCGGCTGACACTCTGAAAAAAGGGAAAAGCCATTTCTCTGTTGATCAGATTAATATCAGGGATGCCAGGTTTGCGCTTATAAACAGAACCGGAGTCAGGGGAAAAACCAGGATAGACTTCAGTAATCTTAATCTTTCAGCCTTGAACGGGACAATTGAGGACCTTAGAAGCCTGAACGATACTATTGCTTTTAACATCTATAATCTGGCATTTAAAGAATCATCAGGTTTCACTTTAAAAAAGATGAACAGCTCTGTAATAATGGCCAGACAAAACATACATCTGAATTCCACTTTTATCAGTTGTGACAGTAGTATTCTTAATATTAACAGATTCGATATGATTGCTGACTCAGCAAGCTCATTTAAAAATTTTACCGAAAAGGTAAAACTCAATATCCAGCTCGATAAATCACTAATAAATACTGAAGAACTCAAATATTTTATGCCTTTTGCAGACAGTGTAAATGAAAGCGTTTGGGTATCAGGAAAGATAATGGGTACCATATCTGAGTTAAGAGGTCGGAATATTAAGCTTTCATACAGGAACTATACATCGCTCGATTGTGATTTTGATTTTTCGGGTTTGCCGAAGATAGAAAACACCTTTCTGTATATCGGCGTCAACAACCTCAGAACCAACGTAAAGGATTTGGAACAGATCGATATACCCGGTAAAGGATATTTAGTACTACCCGACGCTGTAAAAAAACTTGGAAATATTTCCTTCAACGGAAGCTTTTCAGGATTTACCACGGATTTTGTTACATATGGTGAGATAAGGACAAGTCTGGGAAATATCAGAACGGATATTTCACTCAGACCAGGAGAATCTAAAAAATATACGGTAAAAGGACTTATTAAAGGTACCGATTTAAATATAGGAGAACTGACAGGCAAATCTGAATTTTTAGGTAATATGAGTATGCAGACAAATATTGACGGATATGCATATGCAATAAATAAATTTTCAGGGAACATCACAGGTAAAATCGATAGTATTGAGATAAACAAATATATATACCGGAATATAACTCTAAATGGATCATTTACTCAAAAGACCTGGGATGGCAGCATAAATATCGTTGACAAAAATATTAAACTTGACCTTCTGGGATTGTTGAATTTTAAAAATGAGCTGCCGGAATTTGATTTTACCCTTAATATTGCCAATGCTAAACTATACAAATTGAATTTCGATAAACTCGATACTTCATCTACAGTTAATATGCTTCTTACATCAAATTTTAAAGGAAATAGTATTGATAATCTTGATGGAGAAATAAAGCTTCTTAATTCAAATTTCGTAAAATATAATAATACTCTGGAGCTCTATGACTTTTCAATAAAAACGCATAAGGAAGAAAATAAACCGGTACTGAGTCTAAGGACTGATTTTGTCGATGCTGACATTAAAGGATATTATAATTTTGCCGGTTTGGGAAGTCTCGTAAAATCCAAGCTTGACTCGCTTATGCCTTCGCAGTTTCATTTCATTGATAAAAAGAACGATTTCAAAAAAAACATGTTCACTTTTGATATTAATTTTAAAAATACGGATAAGATCAATAAATTTTTCCGCACAGGACTTTTATTAGCTGACAGGAGCTTTATAAAAGGCTCTGTTTTTGCCGACAGTATTATAGAGATAGAGGGAAAGGCGGATTTACTTACATTAAAAAATAATGTTTTCAGGAATTTTTCATTTGATGCATCCGTTTCAGGTTCTGAATTATCCCTTGGACTTAATAGTGCTTCCTTAAGTCTGCTTGGACAATCTGAATTTAAAAATTTGTCAGTCGGACTCAATACGAAACCCGATAACTTCACATTTAAGGTTAAATGGGATAATAAAGATACGATCCTGAACCAGGGCAGTTTCACTGCAAGCGGAACAGTTGTGAATAATGCCAATGGAAATCATAATGCCATTCTGAAAATAGATATAGATTCCTCCCATATTTATTCAGACAATTACCTTTGGAAATTAAATTCTTCCTCGATTTTAATTGATTCAAATTCAATACATATTAATAAGCTCTACGCCTCAAACAAGGAACGCTCTTATCAGGTTGACGGTTCCGTTTCAGCAAATCCGGCAGATACATTAAAAGTCAAATTTAAAGGAATTGATCTTGAACCTCTTAACATTCTTATAAACCGGAAACGCAATAATGACCCAAATATGATCGCTATAGATTTCAAGGGTCATATTAACGGCAAAATACTTCTTACGAATGTTTATAAAAACTTATTACTTGTAGGAAACATTAAAGTGGAAGATTTATCTGTTCTTGACACCAAGCTTGGAAATCTTACAATCAACTCAACTCTCGACAATGTTAAAAAGGTTGTAAACATTGAAGCCAGCGATGACCTTAATTCTGTGAATATGCTCGATATTAAAGGAACCTATGATCCTGAAACAAAAAAAATCGATCTGAGTGCAAATGCCAAAAAATTACCAATTGTTTTTCTTAATCCTCTGCTCAGATCATTTGCTTCTGAAATATCCGGTTCTGCAACAGGAAAATTAAAATTATCAGGGGCTGTTGACGATCTTTTTCTTACAGGAGCTGCTATGGTTAAGAATGCATCTCTGAAGATCAATTATCTTCAGACTAAATACTCAATGAATGATTCCATAAGATTTGATAAGGAAGGGATTAAATTCAAGGATGTTAAGATAACAGATGTGAAAGGCAATGCTGCAACTATCACAGGAGCTGTTTATCATAAAGATTTTCGTGATTACTCAGCTGATATAATTATTAAAATAATTTCTAACAATTTCCAGGTTTTAAATACACAACCAAAGGACAACCAACTATTTTATGGAACTGCATATGGTTCGGGATCTGTAAAAATAAATAGTGATCAGAATTCATTATCCATTGATGTAGTAGCAACAACCGGTAAAAACACAAAACTTTCAATACCTATCAGCAAAGGGCTGTCAATCTCTGAATATTCGTTCATCACCTTTGAGGATTCAAGCAATAATAAAAAATCAAACCAGAGTAATGCAAACTCCACTACTGCTTCACAGTCAAAACAGCTGGGCATAGACCTTAATATGAATCTTGAAGTTACACCTGATGCAGAAGTGCAGATTATTTTCGATTCAAAACTTGGCGATGTTATGAAAGGACATGGTTCAAGTAAAAATCTTAATATTACACTTAATAAGAATGGCGATTTTGGTATATCCGGCGATTATATAATTGAAGATGGCGAATACACCTTTACCTTCGGAACTATTTTCAACAAACCTTTCAGTGTCGAGAATGGAGGTAAAATAATGTTCAATGGAAATCTGAAGGATGCTCAAATTGAATTGATGGCCAGGTATTTAAACCTTAAAGCTTCTCTTTATCCGGCAATTATCCAGGATGAAAAGTATAATGAAAGAATACGTGTTGAACCCCAGTTAAGCTTATCAGGCAAACTTTTCAATCCAATTGTAGGATTCGATATTTACCTTCCGGATGCTGATGAACAGACCAGATCATACCTTCATAATTATATCTCAACCGAAGAAGAAATGACACGACAGGTTGTAGCTCTTCTGCTGATGAACAGTTTTATATCAACGGGTTCCGGAACGTCCGCATCATCTACAACAACGAGCGGTACTTCAGCAATGGCGGCCACAACTTTTGAAATGGTCTCCAGCCAGATAAGCAACTGGCTGTCGCAGATTAGTAAAGATATTGATATCGGACTCAATATAAGACCCGGATCAAACGCAATAAGCCCACAGGAAGCACAGCTTGCCTTGTCGACCCAGCTTCTTAATAATAAAATAGTATTAAACGGTAACTTTGATGTCAGGGGAACCGGAACTACAACGTCAACCCCCAGTCCAAACGCCAATACAAATCAGTTAACAGGTGACTTTGATGCAGAAATAAAACTGACACAGAAACTGCAGTTTAAAGTTTTCAACCGTTTTAATGATACATATTCCGCCAGTGGACTGAGTCCATATACACAGGGAGTCGGGATCTTTTATCACCAGGATTTTAACCGTTTTTCTGATTTATTCCGAAAAAAAAACAAATCGGTGATGAAGAAAGAAGATGAAACAAAAATTAAGAAGAAATAGTCTGCAATAATACCCTCCTTCATGTGTCTGTTAGTTGATAATTTTCTAATCATTGTTACTAACCATACATAATAGAAATGGATATCATCACGTTTATTTATACCTTCGCCGTAGATTAGATGTTTTGGCAACTTGTGTAAATTTTTAATTTTATCAACTTCTGATTCAAGAAAAAACAAATAATAATTGCAAAACAGAATAAATATTGAGATGAGAAATGCTTCTTCAGGAAGAAACAAGGGTGTAATAGGCACTGTTTTAGTACATTTAATGTTGTTTGGCATGCTTATCCTGGTGGGTTTTTCTTCACCACCACTTCCGGAAACTGAAGAGGAAGGAATTCTTGTTAATTTCGGAAACGGAGAGACCGGGATTGGACTGATTGAACCTTCTCCTCCTGCTTCTATAGAAAAAACTTCTTCGCCTGCTGTAAAAGAGGTAAAATCTCCGCCTCCTTCCCCATCAAAAACAGTCGCAAAAACCAGAGAAGAACCACTGCTCACCCAAAATTCAGAGGAAGCACCATCAGTTAAAAAAGCCGATCCGGAAGTTGTGAAGAAAAGACTCGAAAAGATTGAAGCTGACAAAAAGATTAAGGAACAGCTGGAAGCTGAAAGGATCATAAGAAAGAGGGAGGATGACGAGAAAAAGAGAATTGCGGCAGAACAACAACGCGAGTCTGATATTATGAACCGCACAAAAAATGCCCTTGCCAATTCTCAAAATACGGGAACAAGCTCAACAGGTGAAGGTATTGCAGGGGGACCCGGTAATCAGGGAGATCCTAATGGTTCTATCAATTCAAAAGTGAGAGGTTCCGGCAGTGGTCTTGGCAATAGCGGAACCGGCACCGGCGCTAAAGGACCCTCATATGAACTGGAGGGTCGTCATACTAAGGGGGATCTTCCATTGCCAAAATATGAATACCAGGTTGAAGGAACAGTTGTAGTTGAAGTGTATGTAGACAGGGCAGGCAAAGTTGTCCGAGCAGTCCCTGGTACAAAAGGTTCAACCACACTTGATGATTATCTTTTAAAAGTTGCAAAAGATGCCGCTCTTCAGGCGCGGTTTGAAGTCAAACAGGATGCACCCGAAATCCAGAAAGGCAAAATCACTTATAATTTCAAATTTAAATAAGACAATTTGGGTATGTGATACAGCACATCACTGTCATTTTTGATCTTCCCCGAATATTTCGGCTATCGCAACAGAAAGATTATCAATTAGATTATTGTCTTTAATAATATAATCATTTATACCTTTCCTTGCAAGTTCGAGAACAATCTCACCCTTATCCTGCCCCGATAACATAATGACTGGAATATCCGGTTTCAGCTCTTTAAGTCTGTCAAATACCTCCATTCCATCTAAGACCTTACGATCATTATTAACAAAAAAATAATCGAGGATTATCAGATCAGGATTCTTATACAGAGCATTAAGGCAATCTTCACCCAACTCGAAAGCTTCAACGAGATATGCTGAAGTAGCAAATCGCTTAACAACCAACATGTTAATAAATGGATCGTCATCAACAATAAAAATGAGTTTCTGCTTATTCATTAAAAAATAAATTTTTTATTTCAAATGTAAAGTTAGAATAAAAATCAAATAATCCCCGGTCACGTTAAATTGTTAATAAGTTCACATAATTATTAACAACTTTAAAAAATCAGCTCTGTTTTTTTTTGCTCAATTAGTTTACATTTGGCATCAAACAAAAAAAATCAGGCTGGTTAAGCATTGCCCTGCGGAAGGGAAGATTCCGAACGAAATACTTACTAAATAATAACACATAAATTAACATTACAAACCCTTAAATTCACTAAAAATGAAAAAGATTTCAAAATTTCTCTCACTCGCTACTGTGATGATCAGCATTTCAGCAGGGGCATTAGCACAGGTTTCAGCAAACGCAACAGCTTCGGCGACTATTATCTCACCGATAACTATTACCAATGCAAGCGACATGAATTTTGGTAATATTGCTGTAAGCACTGCTCCAGGCACAGTGGTTCTTCCGGCTACTCTTGCGCCTGTAAGATCCGCCACCGGTGGCTGTACATTACCTGCCACAGCCGGTACAGTTTCAGCAGCCGCTTTCACAGTAACAGGCCAGACAGGTTTTACGTACTCCATCTCCCTTCCTGCCAGTGCATCTCTTACCGGACCAGGCACACCTATGACAGCGAATGCTTTTGTAAGCACACCGACAGTAGCAGCCGGAGGTCTTCTTACCGGTGGCACTCAGACACTCTATGTTGGTGCAACCCTTAATGTCGCTGCTGCACAGACAGCCGGAGCTTATACCACAGCAACTGCATTTACAGTAACTGTTAACTATAACTAGGCACTTGATTTTTAACACGAAAAAAATTGAAAAAAGTATAACTCATTAACTTTTTACCAGATAACAATGCAACGACTTATAAAATTTTTCGCAATTGCAATGCTTGTAACAGGTCTTTCAGCTAAAACATTTGGACAGGTTTCTGCAACGGCTACATCTTCAGCAACTATCGTAACTCCGATTACCATCGCAAATGGAGCCAATATGAATTTTGGCAACATTGCTGTAAATAACACGCTCGGCACTGTATCATTACCTGCTGCTGCCGCACCTGTTCGTACAGTTACAGGCGGCTGTACATTACCAGCTACCGCAGGAACTGTTTCTGCAGCGCGTTTTACTGTTACAGGCCAGACCGGATATACATATTCGATTTCTTTGCCTGCTTCTGCATCACTTACAGGCCCGGGAGCACCTATGACTGCTAATGCTTTCGTAAGCACACCTACAGTGGCTGCCGGAGGCTTGCTGACAGGAGGAAGTCAGACACTATATGTTGGTGCTACACTTAATGTTGCTGCATCACAAACTGCCGGTGCATATACAACAGGAACTGCTTTTACAGTAACAGTTAACTATAATTAGAAATTAACATCAGAGAAAGTTTAGAAATTAAAACTAGAATGAGAAGGCTTAAGTTATTTTTTTATTGCCTATTATATCTATTCGTAGCAACCGGAGGTGTCATTTATTCGCAAGTGACGCCTCCGGCCAGCGCTACTGGTCATATCCTGGCTGAAATCATTCCGATTTTTACTGCAAGTGAAACATCACAGTTAAACTTCGGGAAATTTTCTCCGGGCTTGCAGGGAGGTGAGATTATTCTCACCCCGGAAAGCACCCTTTCAGTTCAGGGTAGCATCTACAAAGGTACAGGCACTCAAAATGCAGCTAGTTTTTATGTCACGGGAGATGCTGATGAATTATATACAATTACATTACCAGCCGGTCCGGTTGTTCTCAGACATACATCAACAGCAAAAACATTAAGTGTAGTCGACTTTGTATCTGTTCCTGGTCCGGGGATAGGAGCCGGCAGACTTAAAGAAGGCTTCCAGGTGGTACGCGTTGGTGCCACACTTAAGGTAGGCACACTATACGATAATCCGATTGGAATGTATATAGGATCATATACTATAACATTTGACTTTAACTAGTTGGCAAAATTAAAAACCATATTCAATGATATTACACAAATTTTATTACTTACGTAATTTCAGATATTCCTGCAAGTTTAAGTCACTGATCCTTACTCTTTCTACAATTTTAGGTTTTCTCTTTCTTGTATCTTCAAATCTTGAAGCACAGGGAAACCTACTGATAACACCAAGAAGAGTAGTTTTTGAAGGGTCAAAGAAATCAATGGATTTAAACCTGGCAAATACAGGATCTGATACAGCAACATATGCTATTTCGCTGGTTCAGATCAGGATGAAAGATGATGGTAGTTTTGAGACAATCACTGAACCTGACCCTGGCCAGCTTTTTGCCGACAAATATGTAAGGTTTTTTCCCAGGTCAGTCACACTTGGACCGAATGAAGCTCAGGTGGTTAAGATACAACTGATAAAAACAAATGAGCTTTCGGAAGGTGAATATCGCTCTCACTTCTATTTCAGAGCTGTGCCAAACCAAAAACCTCTGGGCGAAGAAGATAAAGTTAAGGATTCGACTACTATATCTGTTAAGCTTATCCCTGTTTTCGGCATTACTATACCCGTAATAATCAGAGTGGGGGAATCCACAATGAAAGTATCTCTTTCGGATCTCTCATTCCAAACCGTAAATGACACTATTCCACAATTAAGCATGGTAATGAACCGTTCAGGAAACATGTCAGTTTATGGGGATCTGGCCGTAGATTATATTTCTACTCAGGGAAAGATTACAAGAGTAGGCATAGCAAATGGAGTAGCGGTTTATACACCCAACTTAATAAGGCGTTTTCAGTTTGCTCTTAATAATCTCCCGGGTATCGATTTTAAAACCGGAACCTTACGCGTTATATATTCGGCATCTTCAGATGTTAAACCTGCAAGATATGCAGAAGCAGAACTATCGCTTCACTGATAATCAAAACACAATTGTTTTTTGCATCAACCTGATTGACAATAGAATAATATCAAGACCTGACAATAGGGACTATTAAGACCATAAACTGAAAGATTTATTCTCCGGTTATTACCAGGCGGTATCAATGGTTTAAAAATTGTGTTAACAAAATAACTATGATCGCTTCATTTTCACAAAAGCTTGCATCTGTAGCTAAAAGAAGTATGATCTTCTTTGCTGTTCTTTTTCTATCACGTATTAGTATGGGTCAGACCCAGACATTTACATCAAACGGTACTTATAATGTTCCTGCAGGAGTGACCTCGATAATGGTTGAATGCTGGGGTGCCGGAGGAGGTGGAAGTACAATAACTTCTTCCGCCAGAAGAGGTGGTGGCGGTGGTGGTGGTGCTTATGCCCGAAGTATCTTAACGGTTACTCCTGGTACTAACTTCTCCGTTGTAGTAGGCACAGGAGGTGCGGCAAATACTAAAGGTGGTATTTCCTCTTTTAATACATCAGATGTTGTAGCTGACGGGGGTTCAGGAACTGTCGGTAATAGTACAGCAGGTGTTGCAGGAGGAACTTTAGGAAATTCTACGGGTGATGTTGTTTATAAAGGGGGAAATGGAGGTACAGGTGGTGGAACATATTCTGGTGGCGGCGGCGGCGGTGCGGGAAGTTCCGGTAATGGCGGTGATGCTCCTACTGCTGCAGCAGGTTCATACGGATCCGGTACCTCCCAGAATGGGGGAAATGGTGGTGCAAGTGTTAGTGGAGGCTCAAATGGGAATAGTGGAAATACCTATGGAGGTGGTGGCAGTGGTGCTTGTACTAATAGTACCACTGACCGGACAGGAGGCTCTGGTGCTAATGGTTATGTAGTGGTAACAGCTTGTAACACTGCCTCAATGGGTTATACTTATGAACGAAACATTACTATCGATTATACAAAAGTTACCGGGGGAAAAGATCTTAGCAGCTTTCCTTTATTAGTTAATCTTACAGGGCAGACCTTCCTAAAGAATTCTCCGGCGGGTCAGATTCTGAATTCCAATGGTTTCGATATTATTTTTACTGATGGAAATTATAACAAACTTGATCATCAGATCGAATATTATAATGGAACAAATGGCGATCTTATTGCCTGGGTCAGGATCCCGGTCCTTTCATGTACGGCAAATACTGTAATTAAAATACTTTATGGCAACCCGCAGATCACCAGCGACCCTTCAGTTACATCCGTCTGGGACAGTCATTATAAGGGTGTCTGGCATCTTGATGATAACGGATTTAAAGATTTCAGTGCTTCTAATCATTCAGGGACTACTTATAACGCTCCAACTTATCTCCCAGGTAAGATAAATAATTCTCTCGGACTCAATGGCTCAAATCAATATGCTGAAGTTATTAATGATCCCATTATTAATTTTGCCGGAAACATTACGGTTTCTGCATGGGTCTACCCCAGTACTCTGAATCGTGATCAGAAGATTGCAAGTAACCAGAATAATTCAACCGGCGGTTATAAATTCGGAGTTTATACTAATAATAAAGTGGAATTTGAGATAAGAAATTCTTCCAACACTGCATCATTAAACAGGGATGTTGGCGGAGGAACAGTTCTTACTACAAATACATGGTATTATCTTGCAGGCGTAAGTTCCGATGTACTCGATTCAATTGAAACTTTTGTTAATGGCACCCCTGAGAGACCTTTCAAAAAGACAGGAACATTGGGAGCAGCTTCCAATACTTTAACTATCAGTAAGGAACCTTTTGAATCAAACTATTATTTCAGCGGAAGGTTTGATGAACTCCGTATTTCTGACGAAGTGAGATCAGACGGTTGGATGAAAACAGAATACAATAATCAATCTTCCCCTTCAACATTCTATTCTTTAGATGCCGGTGAAACAGTTTCTAATTATCTCCCCTCATCAAGTGTCTGCGCAGGATCAATTACCCTGTCTTTTGGTTATCCTGCGGGAGGAACTTATTCAGGAAATTCATATATTTCCGGTAATGTTTTCACACCTCCTTCAGCCGGAACCTATCCGATACAATATACATACACAGGAAACTGCGGTTCGACAAGTGTCACTAAGAATTTCGTAATTACAGATACTCCTGCCGCACCTGTTGCTCCTAATAAAGAATATTGTTCAAATCAAATTACATATCTGGAAGCTACGACAGGTCAGAATATACACTGGTATAGCGGTGGTACGTTGGTGAGCACTGCGAATCCCTATTCAACAGGACAAACCTCTGCCGGCACTTACAATTATACTGTCAGGCAAACAGTTAATGGTTGTGAAAGCGATCCCACCTCCGTAACAATGACAATATACAGTGGCATTACTTTTAACAATCAACCACAACCATTAACCATATGTGCAGGTGGAAATGCGAGTTTTAGTGTAGATGCTTCCGGGTATAATCTTACATACCAGTGGCAGGAGAATAATGTAAATATATCCAATGGGGGCATTTATAGCGGGGTTCTGACACCTACGCTGACTCTTAATAATCCTGGAACTGCAAAAAACGGCAAGACATACAGATGTGTTGTGACAAGCGCCTGTGGGCCTTCAAGTACCAACAGCACTTCAGCCACACTTACGGTCACAGCATTACCTGTCGCTACTTTCAGTTATACAGGTACGCCTTATTGTCCGAATGCAGCTAATCCCTCTCCTACTTATAGTGGTGGCGGTATAGCAGGCACTTTTTCCTCTACTGCCGGTTTAGTCTTTATAAACACTGCCACCGGACAGGTTAATATCTCTGCGAGCACACCAGGAAGCTATACAGTTACCAATACAATTGCCGCCTCCGGAGGATGCAGTATTGTAACTGCCACAAGCCCTATCGTTATAACTTCGAATCTTACCTGGAACGGTTCAGTGAGCACAGACTGGAATGCCACAGGAAACTGGTTATGCAATTGTGTTCCAAGAGCGAATACATCGGTTCAGATACCGACTTCCACCAGGTATCCTGTTCTCAGCACAGGAGCGATAGGGTCAGTCAATAATCTTGTAATTAATAATGGCACTTCACTTACTGTTTCAGGAAATACACTTCAGATCTCAGGAACAATAACTAATAACGGTACTCTCACAGCCACATCAGGTAGTATTTCAATGATCGGTTCAGCAGCGCAGACGATCGGAACAAACATTTTTGCCACAAATACAATCAAAGATCTGATTGTAAATAATTCAACCGGAGTTACATTACAAGGCCCTCTTAATATCACCGGCACTGTTACGTTAACCAGCGGTGACCTCACTTCAGGCGGAAACTTAACATTAATATCCACAGCAGCTCAGACTGCTCTTATTGCCGGAACCGGTTCAGGCAATATTATCGGCAATATAACCATGCAACGATATCTTTCTTCAGGATTCGGTTATAAATATTTCAGTTCTCCCTTCCAGTCCGCGACAGTAAATGAGTTTGCCGATGATATGACACTAGGCTCTTTCACATTCTATAAGTACGATGAAAGTCGCACATCATCCGGATGGGTCAGCTATAACTCACCAACTACTAACATCCTGAACCCTCTTCAGGGATATGCAGTTAATTTTGGGGCTGCAAGTACGCCTGTTACTTTGGATATTACAGGAGCCCCAAATAATGGAAGTCTTTCCACAGTACTTTATAATCACAATAATACCTATACAAAAGGATTTAATCTTACAGGAAATCCATACCCCTCCCCCATAAACTGGAACGCCGGAGCCGGTTGGACTAAATTAAATATTGATAATGCCCTCTATTACTTCAGGGCGAGCACAACGGATCAGTATGGAGGATCTTACAGTACTTATATAAATGGTGTATCAAGTGATGGAATAGTGAATAACATCATTCCATCAATGCAGGGCTTTTTCATTCATGTAACTAATGGTTCATACCCGGTCACAGGTACTCTTGGTGTAAATAACAGTGTTAGAATTACTGATCTCACTCATGCCTTCGCAAAATCGTTAAATACTGCAACAGTTCCATTACTACGGCTTAGTTCAGGATTTTCGGACGACCCTGCTTCAGAAGATCCGGTGGTGATATATTTTGATGAAAATGCGACATCGGATTTTGACAGCCAGATGGATGCATTAAAATTGCTTAATACTGATTTGTCAGTAGCAAATCTTTATATAGTAAACCCTGACGGAACACAACTCTCAATAAAGGCTTTGCCTCCTTTATCTGGTACCCTGGAAGTCCCGCTTGGACTTAAACTGAACAGGGAGGGAACAATTGAATTCAGGATCCGCGATCTGGATGAGTCTTTATCCGGAAAGCGAATATATCTTTCAGATAATGTAACAGGTATAAATCAGGACCTTCTTCCTGACCAAAAATACAAACTGAATCTGGGAACAGGCGAATATGATAACAGGTTTTTCCTGAATTTCTCCGATATAACAACAGATATCCCTGAGAAGGCAGTAACCAACGATCTTTTTAGTATTTATTCGTCGCATGGCAAACTGAAAGCAGAAGTAAACATTGTGGAAGGAGGAAAAGGTATATTTATGATTCATGACCTTTTGGGTCAGGTAATTTTTGTTGAAAAAATTTATGAAAAGGGTTACCATGAATTCAGCCCACAAATAAAAGAAGGAATTTATTTTGTGAGATATTCTACGGGTTCCAGAATGAGTTCAAAAAAAATATTTATACAAAATCAATGAAAGCTGTACATAAAATAGGTTTCATCAGGTCTAAATCATGCATATTACCAATTACGATCATTTTTCTGTTTTTTATTTTTCAGGAAACGATTGCACAGGAACCACCTCCACGTCCCATTTCTGTAACAGTTACACAAAACCTTGGTTTCGGCGCGTTCACCCTCGGAGCTATGGGGGGCACTGTTACCATCAGTTCTGCAGGGGCGAGGTCAGCTACCGGGGATATAATACTACTAAACCTTGGATACTCTTTCTCAACCGTTACTTACAGACTGGTTGCCAACCCGGGCACGATGGTTTCACTTCTGAACGGGCCTGATGTGTCATTACCTGGTAGTAACGGAGGTTCATTATTGCTTCATATCGGTAGCTCCAATCCGGCATCACCTTTCATAATGACTACTATTCCGCCGGCTTATACAGTATTAAACATCGGGGGGACGCTTACTGTTGGAAATTCAGCGTCAAATCCACCAGGCAATTTCAGTGGCACATTTTATATAACATTCATCCAGGAATAAATTTCCGATAAATAATAAGGGAAACAGAATAATGACGATCAGAAGAACATGCTCCAACTTTCAATTTTCATGGTGTATGAAAAAAATGCTGATCAGGTATCTGACTTTATTGACGATGCTTTATATCTTTATCCCTTCAGTTTCACTTTTTGGACAGAATGAATATGATGAAATCTCAGTATTTATAGACGTCAGGGGTGTTGGCGCAGGAGATATTTCAGCAGTAATTAAAGGAGAAGAATTATATCTACCGGTTACTGATCTCTTTGATTTTCTAAAGATTAGAAATGTACCATCGAAAGATTTAGAATCTATAACCGGTTTCTTCATCAACCCTGATGCAACATATTCTATCAGCAGGACAGACAATCAGATCCGCTATCAGGATAAAGTTTATAAACTGGAACCTGGTGATCTGATTCGCACAGAATCAAATCTTTATCTGAAATCATCTTATTTCGGAAAAGTATTCGGACTTGATTGCGTATTTAATTTCAGAAGTCTTTCGGCAACCATTAACAGTAAGCTTGAACTTCCAATAATAAGAGAGATGAAGCTGGAAGAGATGAGAAAAAATCTCACCCATCTCAAGGGAGATCTTATTGCCGATACGACCATAGGCAGAACCTCTCATTTATTTAAATTCGGGATGGCTGATTGGTCAGCCATTTCAACAGAAGAAATAAATGGTGCGTCAGCAACTTCAATTAATATGAACATTGGCGCAATGATTGCCGGAGGTGAGGCAAATGCCTCATTATACTATAACAGCAACGAAACCTTCTCTGACAAACAACAGTATTATCAATGGCGGTATGTAAATAATGATTTTAAACCCTTGAGACAGATCGTTGCAGGAAAGATTGCTTCAAATGCAATATCTTCAATCTATAGTCCTGTTATTGGAGTTCAATTCACTAATACACCAACAACATACAGACGTTCCTTTGGATCGTATACTCTTAGCAACAAAACAGAGCCTGGCTGGATTGTAGAGCTTTATGTAAATAATGTTCTGGTTGATTACGTAAAATCCGATGCGTCAGGATTTTATACGTTTCAGGTTCCTCTGGTCTACGGAAATTCAGTTGTAAAACTTAAATTTTACGGACCCTGGGGGGAAGAACGTACACAGGAGCAGAATATAAATATACCTTTCAATTTCCTTCCTGAAAAAACTTTAGAATATACATTGAGTGCAGGAATTGTTGAAGATACACTTGCAAGCAGATATTCAAAATTGAATGTTAACTATGGTGTGACACGTAGTCTTACCGTTGGGGCAGGAATTGAGTATCTCTCATCAGTACTCTCAGGACCTTCAATGCCATTTATGAATGCTTCATTAAGGATTACCAACAACCTGCTCCTTTCAGGTGAATACACCTATGGAGTACGAACAAAGGGAACCCTTTCATACCAGCTGCCTTCAAATATCCAGTTGGACCTGAATTACACAAATTATAATAAAGATCAGAAAGCCATCAACTTTAACTACAAAGAAGAACGCAGAGCAATTATTTCAATACCCCTGAGAATAGGAAAGGTTTTAACTTATCAACGGCTTTCTGTTAACCAGATTGTTCTGCCTTCTTCACAATACACAACTGGGGAATGGCTTTTCTCAGGTTCAATTTTAGGAGTGAGTACAAACCTTACAACCAGCGCTTTGTTTGCTGATTATACTAAACCTTTTGTATACAGCAGCCTTTCTCTGGCTTTCCGGCTTCCAGCTGGTTTTGTCATTATGCCTCAGGCTCAATATGGATATACTCAGAATAAATTAATCTCAATTAAAGCAGGACTGGAGAAACATATCCATGATCATGCATTCCTGAATATGTCAGTAGAACAGATCTTCAGCACTAATCTTAAATTGGCTGAAGTTGGTTTCCGCTATGACTTTTCTTTTGCTCAGGTAGGTGCATCAGTTAGACAATCTGACAAGAAGACTACTCTCATTCAATATGCCAGAGGCAGTTTAATAAACGACAGAAAAACAAGATACCTGGGTGCTGATAACAGGACCAATGTAGGCAAAGGAGGTATCTCTATTGTGGCTTTCCTCGATCTTAACGGAAATGGAAAGAAAGATCCGGGTGAGCCAAAAGCGCACGGATTAAACCTGCATGCAAACGGAGGCAGAATTGAAAAAAGCGAACGTGATTCAACAATCAGAATACTTGGACTGGAACCTTATACCACATGTTTTATTGAACTCGATCCCAATAGTTTCGAAAATGTTGCCTGGAGGTTACAAAAACCTACATTGAATGTTTATGTTGATCCTGACATATTAAAACTTATTGAGATTCCGATTACAGTAGCTGGCGAGGCGAATGGAAATGTCTTTCTTCAAAACGGCAACGAAAAGAACGGACTTGGAAGAATTATTTTAAATATAAGGGGCGCCAAACTGAGAACAACTGCTAAATCGCTTACTGAAGACAACGGCTACTTTAGCTATTTCGGATTAGCTCCTGGGAAATATACCGTAAGGCTCGACACTGTTCAGCTTAGAAGACTTGACATGAGATGTGAACCTGATTCAATTCAGTTCGCAGTGGCAGGAAACATCAATGGAGATATAGTAAGCGGACTGGATTTCATTCTAAATAGAATACCTGGAGACACTACCCGAAAAAATCTTCCTTTCCAGGCAAAACCGGTTATAAAGAAGGATACTACATTTTTGATTGTACATGAGGTTACGCAGGAACTGGTGACAATATCAAAAGACAGTTATGCCATACAAATGGGTGCGTTCAAGGAAAAGAAAAACGCTGATGCTTACCGTAAGAAGATTGGAAAAATAATAGGAAAACCTGTAGTAATAGTGTCTGAGGACGGCTACTATAAGGTAAGGATCTCCGAAATCAATGATCGGAAAGAGGTTGATGATTATATTTCCGTTTTGCATAAGAACGGTGTTAATGAACTCTGGGTGATAAGTCTTAAAGCAAAACATCAACAATGGGTAGTTACTGAAAAACAGGATACTGTTACTAAAATATCCGACAGGCTTAACGAAAATCCATCAGTGGCAGCCAATACTGAGATAGAGATACAACTGGGAGCATTCCGCTTGAGATCCAATGCCATAAACCTTAAAGATCAGCTTACAAACAGTCACAATAATAAGGTAGTAATTGTTTCTGAGGGAGGCTATTATAAAGTTAGGATTATTGAAACATCCATGATCGATCAGACAGTATTGGAAGAGATGAAAAAGCTTGAGCCTACTATTGGAAAACTTGGAATTAAAGATATTTGGATCGTACCACCTCAGAAACCGCGAGTGGAAGAACCCGAGGAGATTCATAGGGAACCACTGATTGACCGGGTTGAATGGAACAGGGAGATTCCTGCCCTTTTCAAACCTGAAACAACGCAGGAACAGGTTGCTGTGGAAAAGATAGTTGCTCCCCGCCCCCAACCGACTATCTCACTTCATATTGGAACATATCACAAGCATTCCGAGGCCTTACGGGTCCAAAGGAGAATCATTTCTAAACTTAAGCTTCCGGTTGAGATAATTAAAGAATACGATTACTATCATGTGCTAGTAACCGGATTCTATACACGTGAAGAAACATATAAATATTATCCTGAACTTGCCGGCCTGGGTTATCCCGGAGTCACGCTTATCGAAAACAAATAACTGATAAATCACATTGAGAAAAGAGGGAAGGATTTCATCATTTTTACAACTTTCTCACCTACTTTTGCAATAACTGATTGATTTTCAATGTTTGATATAACTTCATCAATCAGATCAACTATTACACCCATGTGTTCTTCCTTAAGCCCGCGGGTTGTGATAGCCGGGGTACCCACTCTTAAACCGGAAGTAAGGAAGGGAGAACGACTATCAAATGGAACCATATTTTTATTTACTGTAATATGTGCTTGCACGAGAGTGTTTTCAACCTTTTTACCTGAAATTTCAGGAAATCTGGTCCTCAGATCAATTAACATAAGGTGATTGTCAGTTCCATTTGAAATCACTTTATAGCCTTTATCCATAAATGCATTTGCCATAACCAGTGCATTCTTTTTTACCCTTGACTGGTATTCATTAAAATCTGGAGATAGGGCTTCGCCAAAAGAAACTGCTTTTGAGGCAATTACATGTTCAAGAGGGCCGCCCTGTATACCGGGGAAAACAGCTGAGTTCAATAAGGAAGACATCATCCTTACCTCTCCTTTTGTAGTTGTAATACCCCATGGATTGACAAAATCCTTACCCATAAGGATAATACCTCCGCGCGGACCGCGTAATGTCTTATGTGTTGTTGAAGTAACTATATGAGCATATTCCAACGGATTTTTTAAAAGTCCGGCTGCTATCAATCCCGCCGGATGCGCCATATCAACCATTAGAATAGCACCAATCATATCAGCAATTTTTCTCATCCTTTCATAGTCCCATTCCCTTGAATACGCTGATGCCCCTCCTATTATCATCTTTGGCTTTTCTTTAAGAGCGATCTTCTCCATCATGTCATAATCAACCAGACCATCCTCCTCCTTAACACTGTAGGCAATAGGTTTATAAAAGAGACCCGATGAATTTACAGGCGACCCATGTGAAAGATGCCCTCCGTGTGCAAGATTTAGTCCCATAAAGGTATCCCCTGGTTTAAGCACAGTCAGAAAGACTGCCATATTAGCCTGAGCACCGGAATGAGGTTGAACATTAGCATACTCTGCATTAAAAAGTTGTTTCAACCTGTCAATTGCAATCTGTTCAGTCTGGTCAACAATCTCACAGCCACCATAATAACGATATCCGGGATACCCTTCTGCGTACTTATTAGTCATTACTGATCCCATTGCTTCCAGTACCTGCGGACTGACAAAATTTTCGGAGGCAATCAGTTCTATCCCATTTATCTGACGTTGGCGTTCCTGTTCAATAAGATCAAAAATTAAAGTATCTCTTTTCATAGTATATAATTTTAAGACATCTATTCTTCTGCTAATTCCACAAGTAATTCACGGTAGGTAGAAAAAACCCTTGATTTGGATATAAATCCAACGTAATATCCATCCTCCAGCACAGGCAGGTTCCAGGCACCAGTTTTTCTGAACGCCTCCATTACAGCTTCAATATTTTCCTTTTTATCAATATAAGAAGGAGGAATAGTCATAAGATCCTTCATAAAAGTAGTATCATATAATTCATCCTGGAACATTATCTCTCTGACATCATCAAGAGAAACGACTCCTTCTAAAATATTGTATTCATCAACTACCGGGAACAGGTTTCTTTTTGATCTGGCAATTATTTTAACAAGTTCGCGAAGATTATCCGTTGGCTTTACCTTTAAAAGGTCAGTTTCAATTTCCCTCTTCCAATTCATCCGGGTTAATACAGCCTTGTTTTTATCGTGAGTTATAAGTTCTCCTCTTTCTGCCAGCTGAACGTGATAAATTGAATGTTTTTCAAAGCTTCTTGTGGTAATATATGCGGCTGTAGACGTTATTATAAGCGGGATAAGAAGGTTATAGCCACCAGTGATCTCTGCTATCAGGAATATAGCTGTGAGCGGTGCATGCATGATACCTGCCATTGTACCCGCCATTCCCACAAGAACAAATCTGTTATCAGGCAGGTCAATATCGATAATTCTTTTTAAAAGACCTGAAAAAAGGAATCCGTTTACTCCTCCCAGAAATAATGCCGGTGCAAATATCCCTCCAACACCACCCGCCCCATTGGTGGAACTGCTTGCAAACACTTTAAAAAATACCAGCCCTGCCATGAACAGTGTTATAGACAAAAAACCTGAAGAGTGCTGACTGAATACACTGCTTTTAAAAACCATATCAGAATTACCCTGGAGGAGTGACATAATCGTATCATAACCTTCACCGAAGAATGGAGGAAACAAATAAATCATTCCTCCCAGCACAATCCCGCCAAGAGTAAGTTTTAAGTAGGAATTCGTAATCTTCTTATAGTTTCCCTCAAGAAACAGTGTCATCTTCGAGAAATAGAGCGAAATTAAACCCGAAATAACACCAAGCAGAAGGTACCACGGAATATTTGAAACATCGAATGCACCAGCTACATTAAAGGAAAGAAGAACCGTGTTTCCCATCAGAAAGTAAGCTATTGTTGCAGCCGTTACCGATGATATTAAGAGCGGAACAATTGATGATGTGGTAAGGTCGAGCATCAGAATTTCAAGTGTAAAAACAATACCCGCAATCGGCGCCTTGAAAATGCCTGAAATAGCTCCTGCAGCACCGCAGCCTATTAACAGAGTAATATTTTTATAATTCAGCTTAAAAAACCGACCCATAGCTGAACCAATGGAAGATCCGGTCAGCACAATAGGAGCCTCTGCTCCAACAGACCCTCCAAATCCTATTGTAAGAGTACTTGCAATTATTGAAGTCCAGGTATTATGCGTCTTAATGTGGCTCCTCTTTCTGGATATTGCAAAAAGAATCCTGCTTATACCATGACCTATATTATCCTTGACAATGTATCTGACAAACAAATAGGTCAATAACATACCAATAAGAGGATAAGCCAGGTAGAGATAACCACCCGACTCAGCCGTAATGCCTTCCGTAAGTATTTTATGCATGTAATGAATCGAATACTTAAGGAAAGCAGCGGCGAGGGCACTAAGCAAGCCAACAACCAGGCTAAGAAAGTAAACTAATTTAACCTGATCTATTTCAAAAAGATTTTGATTAATTATTCCTCTGAGAAAACGATTTTTAAACATAATTCTGCAAATATAAAAACAATACTAATCCTTCACCGTTTTTTAATTAAGTTTGTCATCAGGTATTATACTATTATATGCCTATCCATTTCTTATAATTGAAGTTACTAAGTATGATAAATTACAAAAGATTTTCACTTGATAATGGATTAAGAGTCGTTGTGCACGAAGATAAATCTACTCCCCTTATAGCAATGAACATCCTCTATGATGTTGGTTCGCGGGATGAAGATCCTTCAATGACAGGTTTTGCACATCTTTTTGAACATCTAATGTTCGGCGGTTCTTTGAATGTTCCTGATTTCGATACTCCACTCCAACTTGTTGGTGGAGAAAATAATGCTTTCACTAATAATGATATAACCAATTATTATCTTACCATCCCGTCAGAAAATATTGAAACAGGATTCTGGCTCGAATCTGACAGAATGCTGGAACTTGATTTCTCAAATAAGAATCTTGATACCCAGAAAAATGTCGTCAGCGAGGAGTTCAACCAACGGTATCTGAATCAGCCTTATGGAGACGCAATATTAAAATTGCGCCCTTTAGCATACAAAGTGCATCCTTACCGTTGGCCAACAATAGGAATGGATATTAATCATATCCGAAATACTGACCTCGAACATGTAAAAAAATTCTTCTTTTCCCATTATGCGCCAAACAATGCGATTCTTACCCTAACGGGAAATATTGGATATGATCTCGCATCTAAACTTTCACAAAAATGGTTTGGTCCAATCGAAAAAAGAACAATACACCCACGAAACCTGCCCATCGAACCTGAACAAACAGAGGAAAGAGTGCTGACAATTGAAAGAGACGTACCTTCAACGGCATTATATAAGATGTGGCATATTGGACCAAGAAAAAGTAATGATTTTTATACTCTTGATCTGATAACAGATCTCCTTGCAGGAGGAGAATCAGGCAGATTGCATACCAAACTTGTAAGAGAAAAAAAACTATTCAGCGAGATAAATGCATACATGACTACGGACATAGATCCGGGGCTGATAGTTGTTCAGGGGAAACTTATGAAAGGCGTTGGCATTCAGCAGGCTGACAAATCGGTATGTGAAGTAATCAACGGTCTACGCAGTAAGAATGAGATCAATTATGAGATGGAGAAAGTAAAAAATAAATTTGAATCTTCCACAGTCTTTTCAAATACAAGCGTCCTTAATAAGGCAGCAAATCTTGCATTTTTTGAACTTCTGGGTGATCCTGGATTAATAAATAAAGAAGTTGAGTCATATAGAAATGTCAGTCATAAAATGGTAATGGAAAACATTGAGAAATATTTCATTGCCACTAATTGCAGCACACTGAATTATATATCTACCCGAATAAAGAAATGATGAACAATCTGCAGAGAATACAACCACCGGTTTTTCCAGTTGAAAAAGTAGTTATTCCTGAAGCCGGGGCTTTGAGACTTAATAATGGTGTTCCTGTATATTTGATCGAAGCCGGAACTGAAGATATTATGCGAATCGAATTTATATTCAGGGCTGGTCAGGTTAAAGAACACCTTCCACTTCTTTCGTCAACATGCAACATGATGCTTTCTGAAGGATCGCTGAATTACACTTCGGAAGAATTGAACGGACTTCTCGATTACTATGGCGTTTTCCTGCACCAGTCCGCCGAAAAAGATACCGCAGGCATTGTTCTGTTTTTCCTGAATAAACATATTGAAAAGGTATTAGAATTAAGCCGTGAGATTTTGTTCCGTCCAGTATTTCCTGAACAGGAACTCGGTGCTTTAATGAAAAAACGCCTTCACTGGTATCTCGTGAACAGGGAAAAAGTTCAGAATATTGCGATGGATCAGTTTTTTGAATCTGTTTTTGGGAAGAATCATCCGTATGGTTATCAGGTCAGCGAACACGATTTTGAAAATATATCACCTTCCCACCTAGCGGATTTCCATTCAAGATATTATAATCCTGATACAATGGCAATTGTTATATCGGGAAAAATACACAATCAAACGGCCAAACTTCTGAATTCATATTTTGGATATGACAATGCTTCTGAAATAAAAAAAGAAGAGCCTTTTAACGTCCTTAAAGGCAGTGAATTAAAAAAATTTCATATCAATAAGCCAGGAACAGTTCAAAATGCGATCAGAATAGGCTCCTCAACTATCAACAAAAGGCATCCTGATTACCCCGGTCTGAAAGTCCTCGATTCCATCCTCGGGGGATATTTTGGTTCGCGTCTGATGAAAAATATTCGCGAAGAAAAGGGTTTTACTTACGGCATAAGCTCGTCACTATCTTCTCTCGATCTGTCTGGCTATAAAGTGATCTCCACTGAAGTAGGTCAGAAAAACAGCAAAAATGCAATTGAAGAGATTTACAAGGAAATAAAGCTTCTGCAAACCGTACCTGTGGAGAAAGATGAGATGGCTGTTGTTCGGAACTATATGTCAGGAGAAATGGTCAGGATGTTTGACGGACCATTTGCCCTGGCCGAAAGTTTCAAATCTGCGTGGGAATTTGGTCTCGACAACAGGTACTTTCACAGCCTGTCCGAAAAAATCAGAACAATTGAACCTGATGAAATTATTGAACTCGCCAGAAAGTATTATAATATTGATGAACTTTATGAAATAACTGTCGGTGCTGAATGAAAAACCGCCATTTTTATATTGTATTTATCCTACTATTCCTTTTGCCCGGTAAGGCATTTTCCCAGATAAACTGTATTACAGATCCTCCGTTACCTCCTGTATTTACTTCTGTCTCTGTTGAACCGGAGACAGGTTATACAAAATTTGAATGGAATCCAAGTCCTTCATCAAATATTGCTGCCTACGTACTCTATTCTTATAAAAACGGAGATGGAATGCCTATTGATACTGTTTGGGATCCTTCTGCAACAAGTTATACTCTGACAAATAATGTCACAAAGTATTTCAGTGTCTCTTATGTGATTACCGCAATGCGACTACCGAGATGCACAAGCATCTTTTCGAATGTCCTTAATTCTATTTTTGAAAATGTATCCATCGACACTTGTATGAAAAAGCTTGTTGTGTCGTGGAACAGTTATCCATCTTTCCCTGAAAATGTTATTAGCTATTCTGTCTTATCGTCGGTAAATGGAGGAATCTATTCCGATACAGAAAATGTCAGCGGAAACGATACAAGCATTACCTTGAATGATTATATAATTGATGCAGAATACTGTTTTTTAGTTCAGGCAAATCTGGAAACAGGAAAAATGTCCACCTCAAACATATCCTGTGCATCGACAAAAATGAAGCGGCCCCCGAATTGGATAAATGCCGACCAGGCGACCTTAAACTCTGATGGAAAAGTAGCCCTGTCTTTTACTGTTGATCCGTTATCAGAGATAAATCATTTCAGCCTCGAAAGAAAAACAGGGCCAACAGGTGTTTTTCAGGAGATATCGCAACCAGTTTCTGTTGATGGTAAAGTTATTTACATTGATAATCAGGCTAATACAAATGATATAAACTATTACAGGCTTTCGGCTATCAATAGTTGCAACCTTGCAGTGACGGTTTCAAATATCGCCTCAAATATTGTGCTGGCCTTAGAAAGAGTGAAAGATAATATTGTTCTTACCTGGAATCCCTATAAAGACTGGTCGGGAGTAGTATCAGTGTACAAACTATTTGAAAATACAGGAAATGGATTTGAGGGAAAAGCTGAAATCAGTGCTTCTGATACTTCTTATACCATGGGATATCAACAAATAATGTATGATGTAACAGGAGATAAGATCTGTTTTTACATTACTGCGTCTGAGAGATCAAATCCCTATGGAATAACAGGTGAAAGTGTGTCTTCACAAATCTGTACTTCCCCAACGGAGGTAATTACGGTTCCAAATGTTTTCACACCAAATAATGATTTATCCAATGATCTTTTCAGACCCGTTCTGTCATTTACACCTCTTGATTACCACCTGATAATAAGCGACAGAAAAGGGAACATTTTGTTTGAAACAAGAGATTTTCATGCAGAATGGGACGGGACACAAAATGGGAAGCCTCAACCTCAGGGTGTTTGTTTATGGTATTTAAAACTAACGACACCTTCGGGAAAATCTATCTCGAAAACCGGTACTATTACACTCATCACCGATAAGTGATAAAATCATCATCTCTTTTCAGCTTTAGCTAGCAATTTTATGCCGGATTAGCTATATTTGTAACTTAGACAAAAACTTGCTGCGTAGTGAATTTATGGGGAACAAGGATATTTTTGATGACGAAGACAGAAACCGTATTCAGGCTGAATATGATACTCTAATAAACAATCTTATCCGGTGTGGAAAACCCGGAGACAGGGAGCTGATTGAAAAAGCTTTCAATATAGCAAACGAAGCTCACTGGAATATGCGCCGGAAATCCGGCGAGCCTTATATAATTCACCCTATTTCAGTTGCAAAAATAGTTAACGGAGAGATTGGATTAGGTGCCAAATCTATTGCTGTTGCTCTTCTGCACGATGTTGTTGAAGATACTGAGTATTCCCTTGAGGATGTGGAAAGGGATTTTGATCCTAAAATTGCATCTCTTATTGATGGACTGACAAAAATCTCAGGCACTTATAATAAAGAAAATTCTTCATCGCTGCAGGCTGAAAATTTCAGGAAGATGCTTCTCACCCTTTCAGATGATCTGAGGGTCATTCTTATAAAAATTGCTGATCGTTTGCATAATATGAGGACGCTCGACTCTATGCCTGAGCATAAAAAAATGAAAGTGGCCGGTGAGACTATTTTCCTTTATGCACCTCTCGCTCACCGGCTTGGTTTATATGCCATTAAGAGTGAACTGGAAGATCTGAGTTTCAAATTCCGGCAACCACAGATCTATGAGGAAATAGCTTCTAAACTAAAGCACAGTGAGAAAAAGAATCTTTCTCTGATTAATAAGTTCTCATTACCGATAATTGAAAAGCTTACTGAAGCCGGACTGCAGTTTGATATCAGCGGAAGACCAAAATCCATCTTTTCTATCTGGCAGAAGATGCAGGCTAAGAATGTACCATTTGAAGAGATCTATGATGTTCTTGCTATTAGAATAGTATTTGAGCCGGCACCAGGCATTCCTGAAAAAACACAATGCTGGAATATTTATTCCATTATTACTGATGCATATATGCCCAAACCCGATAGGTTACGCGATTGGGTAAGCCGGCCAAAACCCAACGGGTATGAAGCCTTGCATGTGACTGTTATGGGGCCGGAAGGCCAGTGGGTTGAGGTTCAGATAAGAAGCAAACGCATGGATGAGATAGCAGAACGGGGTTATGCTGCTCACTGGAAATATAAAGGGGATGATGCTCCGGAGAGTGAACTCGATAAATGGATAAAGAAGATCAGGATCCTACTCGAAAATCCACACGAAGATCCTATTGAGTTTCTCGACGAGTTCAAAATGAACCTTTTTTCATCAGAGATAATGGTCTTTACCCCAAAAGGGTTTCTGGTAAACCTGCCAAAAGGAGCCTCAGCACTCGATTTTGCTTATGAAATACATACTGAAATCGGGAATAAGGCAATTGGCGCAAAAATAAATTATAAACTCAACCCCATCAACTCTATTCTGATGAGCGGTGATCAGGTTGAAATAATTACATCGGATATCGCAAAACCAGACCCTGAATGGCTCTCTTTTGTCAGAACCTCTAAAGCCAAAGAGGCAATTAAAAACGCACTCAGGATTGATTCGAAAGATAGTATCCAGAAAGGCATGGAAATTCTCGAGACACGTCTTAAGGAGATCGGATTTACTTCCAATAATGAAATCCTTAAATCGCTTGTTCTGTCATATGAAGTTCAGAATAAAGAAGAATTATACTCGGGAATCGGTCTGGGGAGGATCAATCTAAGCAATCTTAAAAAAGCTATAAAAAAGAACCCAACCAAAAATGTTATAAAATATTGGGAATTAAAGCTGATAGGATCAAAAAAGGAGAAAAAAGATGCTGAAGCCGTTCCTGAAAATATTGATAAGAATGTTCCTTTTCTTCTCCGGGAAAATGTAGACAATTCAGAACAATCCTACGAAATTGCAAAATGCTGCAATCCTATCCCGGGAGATGAAGTTACCGGATATCATTCCCCTGAAGGGACTATTATAATACATAAACCTAAATGTCCGGTCGCTATAAGAATAATGTCAAACGAAGGGAACAGGATTATAGCAGTCAAATGGGCCATCCATAAGCTCATTTCTTTTCTTGCAAGAATAAGCATGACCGGTATAGACAGAATAGGACTCGTAAACGATATAACTAATATAATATCGTCGGAACTTAAAGTAAATATGACTAGAATTAATGTTACAGTCAAAAATGGAATTTTTGACGGAACAATTGACCTGTATGTTCATCATATAAAAGATCTGAACAATCTGATACTCAAAATTTCAAATATCAAAGGCATTGAGAATGTGAGAAGAGTAGAAGATTTTACAAATTAATTTTTAGTGAATTCAATCCCCGATATCCGGGAAATTTGCATACTTTTGTCATTATCTTAAATTAGACCAAATATGATTAGTGACGATACAAAGTTAACTGTAAAGAAGATCTTCACTGAATATCTTGAAAAGAAAGGCCACAGGAAAACGCCTGAGAGATATGCTATTCTGGATGAAATATATTCACGTCCGGGTCATTTCGATATCGAGTCGCTTTATATTTTTATGAAGAATAAGAATTATCGCGTCAGCAGAGCGACATTATATAATACAATTGAGTTACTTCTGGATTGTAACCTTGTTATTAAGCATCAGTTTGGAAAGAATATAGCACAGTTTGAAAAAGCATATCAATGCGGACAACATGATCATCTGATTGACATTGAAACCGGAAAAGTTATAGAGTTCTGCGATCCAAGGATTCATGAGATAATTAATACTGCAAGCGAATTGCACAATTTCACTCCTCAGTATCACTCTCTGTACATCTATGGAAATTACAAGGGAAAAGATAAAGAATAGACTCTTTTACTCTACACCTGCTCAGTACAGTCAACTTAGCTAAATACCCCCGATTACAAATATGTCTTTGGCCCTTTACTCTTACTGGTTATTCTAATGAGTTAAGCTATAACTAGAATGCAAAGCCGAGAGCGAAGCCAACTCTGAATCCAAAACCACTAAATAGTTTTGTGTCAAATGTAGTTACATCACCTGAAGTTGCTTTAACTGATGCAGATCCATAATGACCGCCAAAAAACAGATCCATTGTGAAACCTGAAGGTTTTATCCATTGGCGTCCAATAAGCGCCCCACCACCAATTGAAGATAAAGTTCCTTTAGAACTATTATCGGACAAACTGTAATTCTGATAACGGACATAAGGTGCAACATACATACCATCGATTGCCGCCTTTTTCATATAAAATCTCAACTCCGGTGTCAGAATCAGCCCGGTGAATTTTGTGCCACTGATTTTGTAATTGAGATATGCAACTCCGAGTTGACCCGACATTGCGTCTGAAAATTTACGTTCATAAAAAACTGATCCGGTTCCCAGTATAAGGCTTAATGTATTTATTTTAAGCACATTTTTTTCAGTAGCAACTTTTGGTTGATCCTGTGAGAAAGATGGTAATGTAAACACAATAACTAATAAAAAAACAAGAATACGTTTCATGACATTCAGGTTAAGATAAGGTTTGGAAATAATTACTTTCAGGTTTCATTATTACAAATTTATCATTTTGATTAATAAAAACCTAACATACAGCCAATGTATTTGAGCTACAGGAAAAATCAAATGCTTAAATTACCGGCTAATTAACAAATCATTTATTACAGCCTCACAATAAACATGTCATTTATCAACAATCTATTATCCTCCCGATGATGAGTTGAATTTATTCGTACCTTGTACAGCTTTTAAATCAAATAAATAATACATAATCTATAATATGAACATTGACATACTGTTAGGACTGCAGTGGGGGGATGAAGGAAAAGGTAAAATCGTTGATGCTTTAAGTCCGGTCTATGACGTTGTTGCCCGTTTTCAAGGCGGACCGAATGCCGGACATTCCCTCGAGTTTAATAATGTAAAACATGTGCTTCATCTTATTCCATCCGGTATATTTCATCCTGAGAAACTGAATATAATAGGGAATGGTGTGGTAATTGATCCCGCTGTTTTTAAGAAGGAAATAGAAGAACTTGGACCTCCTCTGAATGAACTTAAAAAACGACTTATCATTTCAAACAAGGCGAATCTTATTCTGCCAAGCCACAGAATACTTGATGCTGCATATGAATCGAGTAAGGGTAACTCTAAAATAGGATCAACGCTAAAAGGTATCGGTCCGGCATATACCGATAAAACAAGCAGGAACGGGCTAAGAGTGGGCGATGTACTCAAAGAAGATTTCAGGCAGAAATATAATGATCATTTGAACAGCCATCTTAATATACTCAGAAGTTATGACTTTAAATTCGATCTTAAAGAGTATGAAAAAGGATGGTTTGAGGGAATTAATTTGCTAAAGCAATTTCCGATAGGCAATACCGAATATTTAGTGAATGAACTTGTTCAGGAGGGTAAAAAAATACTGGCAGAAGGTGCACAGGGGACGATGCTGGATGTTGATTTTGGGTCATATCCGTTCGTCACTTCGTCAAATACGATCAGTGCCGGCGCATGCACCGGTCTGGGTATTTCTCCAAAAAAAATAGGTGATATCTTTGGAATATTTAAAGCTTATTGCACGAGGGTCGGATGTGGTCCATTCCCGACCGAATTATACGATGCTGTTGGAGCTAATTTAAGAAATTTAGGTCATGAATTCGGGTCAACCACAGGGAGGCCCAGACGTTGCGGATGGCTCGATCTGCCGGCTATGAAATATTCCATAATGATAAACGGGATCACTAAACTCATTATGACCAAAGCAGATGTAATGTCAGGATTTAAGACCATTAAAATTTGTACCGCATATAGAATTAATGGAGAAATTTGTAACGAGCTGCCTTTTTATAACGATTCAATTGTTGAGCCTGTTTACACGGAACTTGAGGGATGGAAGGAGGATATAACGGGTTACAGGGAATTCAGTGAATTACCGTCAGCACTTAAAAATTTTATTGAATTCATTGAGAAAGAAACCAGCGTACCTATTACTATGGTTTCAGTGGGGCCCGACAGGAAAGAAACCATCTTCAGAAACTAATTTAAATATTCATAATAATCACTCGTAGAGACGCCCAAATTGGGCGTCCCCGGTATAAGGGCAGCTCCAATATTATGGATAAATCAGGAATCTGGATCTTTTCGGCAACGTTTTACAGAAAATATCCTGCCTATTTATTTATAAACAGCCACGATTCAAACTGAACTGTATCCTGAAACTGCTTCAGTCGCGAAACCGCCTTTCTGAAACTGTCATAAGATTCCACTGAAACCAGTTCAAATTTGCTTCCCTCCTGCCTGATTATTTTTGGATCATACCCCTGTTTGCGATATCTATCAGCATAGACTTTTGCATATTCAGGTGTAATAAAACTACCAACAATAATATTAAATTTATTTTTTGATTCCATTTCCTTACGCACTTCATCAGCATACCTTAATGAGTCGAGCCTTGCTTTCTCAGTAGCAATTAAACGGGCCTTGATTATCTGAAGTGAATCTGCGACTCTGATACTGTCTTCCTGTGCTTTTAAAATAGCCATAGTCCTGGCTTTTTTGCCGAAAAGTCCTCCTGCCCTGAAATATTTACAGGAAGGAAGCATGATCAGAATAATTGCCAGAACAAATACCGATAAATGTCTCATAACAAAATATTTAAGATTAAAAATGAATATTAAGAAGCGATGACTTTAGTGGTAATAATCAAAGATACAAATTATTGAAAACCAAACCAAAAGATATATTTATCGTTGAATTTATCAAAGTATCGTGGATTTTGTATATTAGGCATATAAAATTTTAAGATAACCATAAAAGCCTGCCTGATGAAATCGTTAATACAATTTTTCGAAGAAAGCGTTGAAAAGTATAGTAACAATGTATATCTATGGGAAAAACCTAATGAAAAATATGAAGGCACAACTTATAGTGAGACAAGAAAGCAGGTTTATGAATTTGCCGCGGGATTAATAACTCTAGGAATAAAAAAAGGTGACCGGCTAAGCCTTATATCGGAGGGTAGAAACAGTTGGGTTATAGGTGAAATGGGAATTCTGTATGCCGGAGCTGTAAATGTTCCCTTATCAGTAAAACTAAATCCTGATGAAATAAGATTCAGGATCAATCATTCAGGATCGAGAATGATACTTGTCTCTTCTATTCAGGCACAGAAGCTCAAAGGCATATTAGGAGAATGTCCTGCAATTGAAAAAATAATCCACTTCGATGCACAGGAGGAATACGAGAATAATGAGGTCCATTTTAATGAAATCAGAAAATTCGGGAGAGAATGGCTCGAAATACCTGAAAACATGTCAAAATTCGAAGAACTTTTTAAAAGCCTTACTCCTGACTGTTTTGCAAATATCTGTTATACATCGGGTACAACAGCCGATCCGAAAGGCATTATTCTTACTCACGGCAACTATGTAACTAATGTCTACCAGGCCTACAGTCTGATGGATATTCCATCTTTCTATAAGACACTACTTATTCTCCCGTGGGATCATTCTTTCGGTCATACCGGTGGAATTTTCGCTTTTATGGGCAAAGGAGCCAGTATTGCTTCTGTAAAAACAGGAAAAACTCCGATAGAAACTTTAAGGAACCTCCCGGTTTGCCTTAAAGAGATCAAACCTAATATGCTTATGAGCGTACCGGCCATTGCAAAAAACTTCAGGAAGAATATCGAAAAAGGCATCAAAGAAAAGGGAAAAACAGTTGAGATTCTTTTTAATCACGCCTTGAAGATCTCTTATGCATATAACAAGGAAGGGTGGAATAAAGGGAAAGGAGTGCAAAGACTTAAAAGGCCGCTTCTCAGGTTTTATGACAGACTTTTCTTTAGCAAGATCCGCGAAGCCTATGGCGGTGAACTTGATTATTTTATAGGCGGTGGTGCTCTTCTTGACATTGAACTCCAGAGATTCTTCTATGCTCTTGGTATACCAATGTATCAGGGTTATGGGCTGAGTGAAGCCTCACCGGTTATTTCTTCAAATTCCGCCAGTCGCCATAAACTAGGATCTTCAGGAACTCTGGTAAATAATATGGATCTTAAAATTTGTGACGACAACGGAAATGAAGTTCCTGTTGGTCAGAAGGGAGAAATAGTCATCAGGGGTGGAAATGTAATGTATGGCTACTGGAAAAACGAAGCCGCAACCAAGGAGACAATCAAAGATGGATGGTTATATACCGGCGATATGGGTTATATGTCTGATGATGGATACCTGTATGTAATGGGACGGTTTAAAAGCCTCCTGATTGCTGATGATGGTGAGAAATTCAGTCCGGAAGGAATTGAGGAAGCAATTTCAGAACAATCAAAATACATCGACCAGTGTATGCTCTACAACAACCAGAAACCATATACTGTTGCCCTGATTGTACCAAATCAGCATGCCCTGAAGCTTTATCTCGAAGAAAAAAATCTTACTGCTGACTCAGATGAAGGAATACGTGCTGTCATTACACTTATTGAAAGCGAAGTCAATGAATACCGTACAAACGGAAAATTCGGTAATATGTTTCCTCAACGCTGGCTCCCGGTCGCAATTGGTATACTCGAAGAAAGTTTTACGGAAGATAATGGCCTTATGAATTCTACAATGAAAATTGTAAGAGGCAAAGTTATGGATAAGTATCAGGAACTTATAGACTATTTATATACTCCTGATGCAAAGGCAGTTACTAATGAGAGAAATATAGAAGAGGTGGAAAAAATGAAATTGGGATAGGATTTATTTTTTCTATATTATTAGTCTGCTCTTGAACGGCAGGAATGTCATGAAATCCGCATGATGAACAATGTAAGCTTCGGTTGTTCTTTTCACAAGATCACCTTCGTGTGCATGGG
>DCFT01000028.1:85832-86560 GCA_002319885.1 Bacteroidales bacterium UBA1797 | reverse complement strand
CCTGAAATTAAAATATCCATATTTACAGGAAGTTCAGATCCCAAAAACTCATTCATCTTCTCCCCGCTTGCTCTGGCTATCTGTACAACACATCTTTTATGAGCCATGAAGCTTACTTTAAGGTCAGGGCCGCATAAAAGGGTAAATGGTATCTTATCAAGATCCCCGGCTTTCAGCACACTTCTTTCCAGGGCTATCTCCCATGTTCTGGCAGTCTTCTCCCTGAGTGATTGATCCTTAATCCAATCCAGCTCCGGCCAAAGCTTTTTAACCTGTTCAGTCATTTCAAATAGTCTAAATTAATTAAGTCTGGATATAATGGCATCTGTCATCTGCGAAGTAGAGGCAGCGCCATTCTTTATTACCTCAGGCCGGCCAGCCATCTTCATCATGTCGTATGTTCTGACTTTACCCTCTTCAATCACATCTGCAACAGCCTTACGTATTTTTGCTGCAATTTTCTTTTCATCGAGATAATCAAGCATCATACAGGCCGATTCAATCATTGCAACGGGGTTCACTATTGAAACTTCATAACCGGCATATTTTGGAGCTGATCCATGCGTCGGTTCAAAAACGGCAACTCCCCCCGACGAAAACTGAGCACTGCATGCAAAACCTAAACCTCCTATGAGTCCGGCGAATGCATCCGAAACTATATCACCGAACATGTTACCGGCAACAATAACTCCATATTCCTCAGGATTTTTGGTAAGCCACATCATCTG
>DCFT01000028.1:81743-85594 GCA_002319885.1 Bacteroidales bacterium UBA1797 | reverse complement strand
GATTTTTGGTAAGCCACATCATCTGGGCATCTATATTGGTATTCAGAAGTTTTATTTCAGGAAAGGAGTTTTTCTGGATTTCTTTTGCCAGTTTCCACATTAATCCTGAAGTTTCCCTGATTACATTAGGTTTCTCACATACAGTAACCGATTTATAATTATATTTTTTTGCATGTTCAAAGGCTGCCATGAGTATTCTGTAAGTGGCTTTCCTTGTAAAGATCCTTGTGGAAATTGAAAGTTCTTCCACAGGAACTTTGCCAAAATTCTCAACAAATTTCGGATGAGTCATAAAAGCCTGATGAACCGGTGCAGGAGGATTCGTCCATTCTACACCTGAATATAAACCCTCAGTATTCTGCCTGAATATTACAACATCTACCATAGGTTCGTCAATTGTATTGCCTTTTCCTCTCCTGACAAAATTGAGTGGGTTTCCTTTATATGACCTGCATGGACGCACACAGATATCAAGATTAAAAAGCTGTCTTAATCCCACTATAGGGCTCGAGTAGGTATAGCCCTTACCCTGAAGCTCGGGAGAGAGCTCTGCTTTTGCTTCATCATTAGGCTTTGATGTAATTGCTCCAAATAGTGCAATTTTGTGCTTTTCAATCAGATCAATAGTTCTTTTTGGGAGCGGATTACCTTCTCTTCTCCATAATTCCCATCCGATATCTCCGTGAACATAATTGGCTTCAAAGCCCGCAGCATCCAGAACTCTGAGTGCTTGCTCAAGAACTACTGTACCTATACCATCTCCGGGAAGTATCACTATTGTACGTTTCGGCATGTGATTATTATTTATTTATTAAAACAGGTTGTTAGTGGTAAAAATAGTTAATTTTTGTCATAATCATAACCTGACATTAATTTTACATAATAACTTACTAAAATGAAAAAAAATAGTACTTTTGCGGCAAATCAGCACCATTATTCCAAGTATGAGCATTTTAGGTCAGTTAAATCCAGCTTCGCTCTGGATCTACTTTGAAGAGATTTGTAGTATTCCTCGTCTGTCAAAGAACGAAGGGAAAATAAGAAAGTATCTTCTGGAGTTTGCTAAAAAAAATAACCTCGAATCTAAAGAGGACGAAGTAGGAAATATTCTAATTACCAAACCGGCCACTAAAGGCATGGAGAACAGAAAAACAATTGTTCTTCAGAGTCATATGGATATGGTAGGGGAAAAGAATGCTGATTATCCCCACGACTGGGATACTGACCCGATTAAGCCAAAAATCAAAGGAGGATGGGTTACTGCTACAGGAACTACTCTTGGGGCAGATGATGGAATCGGTATTGCATCTCAACTGGCAATTCTTACTGATAAAAATCTGAAGGCAGGGATAATAGAATGTTTGTTCACGGTTGATGAAGAATCAGGTATGACGGGTGCTATCAATCTCAAATCAGATTTCTTCACCGGAAAAACACTTCTCAATCTTGACTCAGAAGACGAAGGAATACTGTTCATTGGCTGTGCAGGTGGCATGGATACCATCGGAACGATGAAATACCAATCTGTTCCTGTTCCGGCCGGTTCATCAGCACTTGAAATATCAGTTACGGGTCTGCATGGTGGTCATTCAGGCGATGAAATTCATAAAGGATATGGTAATGCTGTAAAAATAATGAACAGGTTACTATTGAACTTATCAAATACGTTTAAGATTTCTTTAGCTTACTTCGATGGAGGGAATCTAAGGAATGCAATACCAAGAGAAGCTTTTTCTACCATCGTTGTCAGCCAAGCAGAAACTGACTCTGTAAAAAGTTGGATCAATACTTTCTTTTCAACTCAGATTGATGAATACGGAGAACTTGAAAAGGACATAAAAATTGCTGCATGGGAAAGAGATTTACCTGCTTATGTAATAGATGATGAAAGTAGGGAAAAATTCCTTAATGCCCTTACCTGCTGTCCACACGGCGTATTAGGATGGTCAAAAGACATGGAAGACCTGGTTGAAACATCTACCAATCTTGCCTCTGCCAAATTCAGTGAAAATAATACTATCGAAATAATAACCACTCAGAGAAGCTCGGTAGAGTCAGCTAAAAATGAGGCCGGTGCTATGGTTGAATCGTGTTTAAAGCTTGCCGGCGCAGAAGTAGTTCATTCCGATGGATACCCTGGATGGAAACCGAACCTGACCTCGGAGATCCTTAAGATAACTCGTAAATCGTATGTTACCTTATTCGGAAAGGAACCCTCTATCAGAGCAATACATGCAGGATTGGAATGCGGACTGGTATATGAAAAAATAAAAGGTATTGATATGATTTCTTTTGGCCCGACAATAAAGGGTGCACATACACCGGAAGAAATGATAGAGATAAAAACAGCTCAGATGTTCTGGGACCTCCTTATTGATGTAGTACAAAAAATGCCGGTTCAATAGCAACAATTTTTATTCTGCTGAAGGTATTTTATAGCTATTCATACTTTACAAATTCATCTTTACCTGCCCCGCAAACCGGGCAGATATAATCAGACGGCAGGTCATCGAAAGCGATTCCGGGTTCAATTCCATCTGCCGGTTCGCCTTCTTCAGGATTATAAATATAGCCGCATACGACGCATTTATATTTTTCCATGATATGTCTTAACTTGTTTTAATTTTTCTGACTACATCAATCACTGTCCCATCGACCCATTTGATTGCAGCAACAACTTTTTCCTCAAATTGAGGTTTTTGTGGTATTCCGCAAATTTTCTCAGCTTCATCTTTTAGTTCCCGGAGACTTTTCAAAGGGAGACCTGCTCCCTTAACGCTTTCAATCAGATCGTGTCTGAGAGGGTTAATAGCAATCCCTCTTTCTGTTATAATAACATCAATCAGCTCACCAGGACCACATAATGTTGTAACTTCATCAACAATTACCGGTATCCGGTCGCGAAACAAAGGTATTGGAAGAATGACATTACGGGCATGAAGACAGTTCTGCCAGCCGCCTATACCATGAAGGAGATAACCATCAGAATGCGTAACGACATTTCCATTGAAATTAAGATCAACCTCAGTAGCTCCAAGGATCATAATGTCCATCAAACTTGTAAGATTGCCTTTTGAGTGATAATTATACGCATTGAATACTGAGTAAGGGACATGATTCGGATTATTCTCTAATGACTTTACCGAATCCAGATCGAATACTTGTGCATCGAGTATGTATTCCATCTGACCCTCTTCGAGCATTTTCACCATATATTTTGTGCTTCCGCCAAATCCAAATTTTGATTTCCAGCCCTTATCTTTCATTATCTGATGCAAGAATACTGCAATTGCCAGTGATGTACCTCCTGCTCCTGCCTGTATGGTTGCTCCGTCTTTTAAAATACCTGATTTTTCGAGAAATGAAGCAGTTAGTTCTGCAATTAAAAGTCTGTCGGGACTCTTTGTGATCTGTGTAGTACCAGATACAATTTTCTCAGGTATTCCAATCTTATCTACTACCACAACATAGTCGACATAATTCCCTTCAATTTCCATCGGGAAACATGGAAGCTCAATGAGATTATCCGTGACTACTATTACTTTACTGGCATACATATAATCTGCTTTTGCATACCCCAGAACACCACAGGCAGATGAACCTGAAGTACCTCTGGCATTCCCAAAGGAATCGGCTGTTGGCGCTGCAAGCACAGCTATGTCGATTCTGACTTCGCCATCCTGAATAGCCTGAACCCTTCCCCCATGCGACCGAAGAACTGCAGTCCCCTTCATCTTTCCTTCAGAAACGTATCGGCCCAACGGACCGTTCATACTGCCTTCAATCCTGTTTATTGTACCGTCATCAAGATATTTTATTAATGGATCATTGCAGGGAAATGAGGCGGAAGG
>DCFT01000028.1:70029-81369 GCA_002319885.1 Bacteroidales bacterium UBA1797 | reverse complement strand
CGTTTCTAAGGCCGCATTTCCTGAGAGCTTCTTCCAGCGAACCGACAACTTTATTTCCATCGTCGGGATAATCAGAGCATGAGGAAATCGGAGGCGAATACTTGCTGCCTTCAGGTTTATATTTACCTACTCCTCTGAATGGAACCACAGGCTCCCCATTGATCTCCAGAGGAACCGTCCTGCCGGCTGCATTTATTACAGTTTTCATTATCGTATAGTCTCTTTTTTACTCATTTCTCAACAGCTGATGCTTCCTTTTTCCAGTCAGCCGATAAAAGGCCCAGACGAACAGCGAGGCTTATTGTCCTTTCCGCCCGGACAACTACCGGTTGATCAATCATTTTTGATCCCAGTGCAACCACACCAAGTCCTTTAAGCTTCGCTTCTTCAAATGCGAGGATAATCTTTTTTGATTTTTCTATTTCTGTTTTATCAGGAGCAAATCCCTGTCTTATAACTGATACCTGTCGTGGATGAATACAACCCATACCTTCAAAACCCAGCGCTTTTGATTCCAACACGTTGTTTTTCAGAGCTTCCATATCGGCAACATCTGAAAAAACCGAATCGATTGGTTGAATACCAGCCGCCTTGGCAGCAACAACAAGACGAGTTCTTGCATAAAAAGACTCCTTCCCCCCGACCGTTCTTGAAACTCCCAGATCGGCAGTATAATCTTCCAGTCCTATTGCGACAGCAACTATGTTTTCAGATCCGTTTACGATCCTGAAAACATTCTCAATCCCTAATGCGCTTTCAATAATTGGCATAAGAAATACCTGGCTGACAATATTGAATTTACTTTTAATCGTGGTTATCTCATTTTCAACCTGTGCAATATAATCCGCAGTTTCACATTTGGGAAGCAGGATAAGGTTGACATTATGTGGAATAACAAAATGCAGATCTCTCAGGCCCATTTCACCCTGGTTGATTCTTACCATCCTTTCAGCTCCGTTGAAATTTATTTGCCTTAAAGCATTTCTTACAAGAATTCTGGCCTCTTCTTTCTTTTCAGGCGCCACGGAATCTTCAAGATCAAGAATAATTCCATCAGCTGAGTGCAGACCGGCATTGATCATTAATCCCGGGGTATTACCAGGTAAGTATAATCGTGAAAAGCGAAATCTGTCGCGGGAGGTGTAATAATTGTTTTCCGGGAGAAATTCGGGAAGATATTCCAGATCAGTGCTAATCAATTGTTTGATAACTGATTCCATGCGGGCAGCAAGCACAAAAGGAAGCGCCCCAGAGTCGATAATCCTAACAACAGCATCCTTAATTTCAAAAAAATCAAGAATTGCTGTTAAAAGATTAATTATCGATTCACCGTATAAAACTTTAACTTTTGAGCTAAGGTCAATTAATATACCGCCTTCGGACTTTAATTCTAAAACAATTTCGCAATCTGACCTTACTTTTGGACCTGAATTACCTGAGATTGCTACTGATTCTTTCATTTTGACATTTGGTTGGTAATGTTATACAAACCTAATGAATTTTTCAAATATGTAGCTCATCAGCCGGGTAACAGATTCATTTCGCCTGTTGCTTTTTTTCGCATAGTTCGATAAGGACACCGGATGTTGCTTTTGGATGTAAAAAGGCTATGTCAAGTCCCTCTGCTCCTTTCCGGGGCTTACAATCAATAAGGGCGATACCCATATCCGATGCATGAATAAGCTGATCTTCAATTTTTTCAACTGAAAAGGCGATATGATGAATTCCTTCTCCTTTTTTTTGAATGAATCTTCCAATAGGTCCTTCAGGATCTGTTGATTCCAGAAGCTCAATCTTGGTCTGTCCAACCAGGAAAAAAGCCGTACGGACTTTCTGATCGGGTACCTCTTCGATGTTATAACAGGTCAGTCCCAAAACATCTTCATAAAACGCAATTGCTGCCTTAAGATTGGTGACTGCGATCCCGATATGTTCGATATGTGATGGTTTCATATATTTATGATGTTTTATGAAATAATTTTAAGTAAATCCTGCACCGACCAGCAGAACTCAGGATAGAGACAGATCATAATGAAGTAATCGTATTAAAATGGAAATTCCACCGGTGTCTTTATATCTGACTTCACATTCTCCGGTTTTTTAGCAGCAGTGTGCACTACATTCCCGTCTACAAAAATTGCTTTATAAGGTGTTGCAGGGCATGCAAATTCGCAATGTCCGCAGCCTATACAGATATCTTCTGTAACCTCGGGTATCACAAGGTTCCCTTCATATGGGATCATATGACAAGCCTTTGTAGGGCAACTTTCAGAACATGCACCACAAGCAGTTTTTTCTATTTTTACAATGCAGTTATCCTTTATAAACTTCGCTTTCCCTATCTGGGTGAGTTTTTTAGCTTCGAGAAGAAGAGGATGAAGCGCATTGGTTGGACATATTTCAGTACATCTCGTACAGTTATATGTACAAAAACTCTTATGATAATCCATTACCGGTTGCATTATACCTGCTAGTCCGTATTGTTTATATGCAGGTTGAAGAACACCATTCGGACAGGCATTGATACAAAGAGAACAGGCAATACAGTCTTTATTAAAATCGATAATGCTTACTCCTCCGGGAGGACAGACAGGGCAAGTTCTGTTTTCTTTTACGGTTGATTCTTTTTTAGGCTTCGGTACTTTTTTATCCTGACCGCTGGCCACACGAGAAAGACCAAAGAGAAGAAAAAGAGATCCTGCTATCACCTTTCGCTTACTTTCATCAGTTTCGTGAACCTTCTTCTTAAAACTTACTAGTCCATATGTAATTGCTTTATCCTGGCATGTGTGAATACAATTAAAACAAGTTACGCATCTCGAAATATCAACATGTGGCTTAAGAAAGTCAATACATGAAGATTTACACCGTATTGCGCATCTTCCGCACCGGGTACAGGCAGTTTCATTGAATTTAATCCTGAATAACGATATTTTGGAAATCAAGCCAAGAAATGTTCCTACAGGACAGATCATATTGCAATACAAACGCCCCTTGGTAAGGGAAAGACCGCCAATGAGAAGAAAGAATGCGGCGGGAATAGAATAAACCATCAAAGGGAATCCTTTAACAGGAATATTGCTTAGACTGTAGATATCAAATTTACCAAGAATTCCGGCAAGAAAATTATTAATTATTATTACAACCGGTTTGATAAAATAGGTCATTAACCTGCCAAATATGCTATATGGGTCAAGAAGAGTAATCATATATACACCCCAGACCATTGTTACAATAAGAGTAGCAGCCAGAATTGTGTATCTTAAAATGGTAAAGGGTCTTTTGAAACCATATCTTCTGAACTTCTTTTTAATTCGTCCTCCAATTCTGCTGATTAAATCCTGTCCGATGCCAAGAGGACATAAAAAGGAGCAGTAAGACCGACCAGTAATAAAGGTCAGTATAAGAACAATAATAAAACCTCCTGCTGCTAAAGTTTTCAGACTATAAAACTTTAATAAAGAAGGTATAAACTGAAAGAATATTAATGCGTTAGTATACTTTGCCGGGATTAGTGATTTAAAATCGACAAAGACGAGTACAAAAAAGATAAGAACAAGTGTCGAAAAAACGATCCGTATTCTTCTTAATAAAGATGAACTCATCCTGAATTACATTTTAATTCTTTTAATATTGAGAGAATCCAGATTCATATTTCCAAGACCCATTTTGTGTGCTATAGGTATATACTCTATTCTTTCAACAGGAATACCAAGCATTTTGGCTCCGGCGGCATCACCAGCCACCCAGTCTGCCGTAAGAATCTGTGACTTCATGGAAACAATATCTTCTTTCGAAACTCCCTGTGGACCATGCTTAACCATAACATTATAACAATCAATTACATTAAGCGCAGGTTTCTTCTCATAAAGAGCATAATCAGCAATACATTGATTCAGATCATTTGAATGCCAGAAACCTCTGTCCCATACAATTCCCATTGTGTTTTTAAGACAGCAGGTCATTCGTGCCGAATTATGATCCTTAAGAACGGGTACATTTATAAATACATCCGTCTCTAACAATAGTTGATGCACCTTTGCCTTCTGAAGCTTTATTCCACCGGGGATTTCAATCTCGTGGTAATAGCTTTCGGAGTTGCCCGGAACTACTTTTGCCCCTGCAGATTTTGCAATCTTTTCAATACCTGAATGGCTGTAGCAATTGACCCAGTTGTCGCATGTATGATCGAATACATAGACCTCTTTGGCTCCTGCTTTAAAACAATGTTCAATGATCCTTTTCACAAGTAAAGGATTTGTATTTGCTCCAAGGTCGGGAATTACATCCCAACCAATATTTGGTTTTATCAGAACTTTCTGCCCTTTCTGAACAAATGCGCCCATTCCACCTAATTCCTGTATAGCAAGGTCGAACATACTATCAGGACTACCTCCCATGACAGCTACCATGTCGTATTTTGTTACAGGAGGCCTAGATGTAAACAGTTTATTAAATCCGCCCATTTTTATAGCTGCTCCTGCAGCTAAACTTCCGCCAACTGATGTTTTGAAAAAATCCCTTCTTTTCATAATCATAATAAAATGGTTACATAAATCGATTTTTCTTTAGTGCCGAAAAATACAATTTTTTTTCATCATTCGGTAAAGAATGTAAATAGTATATTCGCACTGTAAACTAAGGTAGATTGATTCTAAATACTTTTTCAACATTCTACCGTTTTAATTGTTGAACATTATACTACTCTGGATTATGAAAATTATCAGTTATGACTGCTTCTCAGGTATCAGCGGAGATATGAATCTGGGAGCTATGATCGATTTAGGTGTTGACAAAGATTATCTTATTGACGAATTAAACAAGCTTAAACTTCCAGGTTGGGAACTTTTAATACAAAAAGATCAAAGGCATGGCATCGGTGGAACTAAAGTAACGGTAAAGCAGACCAGGCACGAACATGCTCACCGGCACCTGTCGGACATTGATAAGATCATTAATGATTCCACACTGGATGCTAAAACAAAGGAATTAAGCAAAAAAATATTCTTTACTATTGCACAGGCTGAAGCAAAAGTTCACGGAGTTCCTGTTGATCATGTTCATTTTCATGAAGTAGGAGCCGTTGATTCAATTATTGATGTTGTGGGAGCAGCAATATGTTTTAATGCCTTAAACGTCGCTGCTGTTCACATTTCTGCTGTGGAACTTGGAAGCGGTTTTGTATTGTGCGATCATGGTAGACTTCCTGTCCCTGCACCTGCAACCGCTGAAATTATAAAAGATATTCCTGTAAAAAAAGGGGGTGTCAACTTTGAAGCTACCACTCCGACTGGCGCTGCAATACTCGCTACACTTGGAACTCATTTCAGTTCAGATATGACCATCAGAATTGAAAAAACAGGTTATGGAGTAGGCCAGAAAGAAAACCCCGATGTTCCAAATCTTCTCAGAGTTTTCCTCGGCGAAATAATTAATGATTCCGAATCCGGTCATGATGCAATTCAGATAGAGTGCAATATTGATGACATGAATCCTGAATTTTTTGAATACATCTCCGACAGGCTCTTCAAAGCAGGTGCTTCTGATGTTTTTTTTACAAATATATTGATGAAGAAAAGCCGGCCAGGCATTTTACTATGTGTTATTTGCGAAAAGGAACTGGTTGCCACAGTCAGGAATATTATTTTCACTGAATCGACCTCTCTGGGAATCAGATCCTTCCCATTCAGGAAAGATACATTAACAAGGAGTTTCGAAACAATTGAGACATCATATGGAATTATAAGTGTTAAACGGTCTTATTATAACGGAAAAGAGGTCTCCAGCAAACCCGAATATGAAGATTGCAGGAGAATAGCGGCAGAGAAGGGTATTCCTGTCAAGGAAGTTTATAATAACATAATGTCATCAATATTTTCAGATGGTAAAAAGCAGTAAAGGGGCTGCGGCCACATTCTGAAACAGTAGCCTGAATCATTAAAAAGTAATTGCAGAAAATCTAGAAATATTTATTTAAAATGAATATAAGAGAACAGAAATCATTAAAACTCGATTCTATACTTAAAGATCTTGAGACATTCGTAGTGGCTTTTTCCGGGGGGGTTGACAGTACTTTTTTATTACACAGGGCTCATACAATAAAAAAATCAGGCGTTGTTGCTATAACCGTAAGAACACCATATATCCCCTCACGCGAAATAAATGAAGCAATTGAGTTCACCAGTTCCTTTGGTATAAAACATCAGATACTGGATATTGCTTTCCCTGAAATGATACGTAATAACCCGATTGACAGATGTTATCTCTGCAAGAAAACATTATTCACTGATTTATTTAGCTATGCTACAGAAAATAACTATCAATTCGTTATTGATGGAACAAACGCCGATGATACAGGCGATTTCAGACCAGGTTTAGCGGCACTGAAAGAACTAGGGGTTAGAAGCCCTCTTCTTGAGTCAGGTCTTACAAAAAAAGATATACGTGAACTATCAAGGGAAGCGGACCTGGATATCTGGGATAAACCAGCCATGGCCTGCCTGCTCACTCGTATTCCATACGACACCGGTATCAGCGAAGGTTCACTAAGAATGGTTGAAGAAGCAGAGAATATGCTATTAGAATTGGGCTATCCCGGAACAAGAGTCAGGATACATGGAGATCTGGCAAGAATTGAATGCTTGCCAGGCTATATCGAAAAGATCATTCTTAAACCCAATAAAGAACTTATTATTTCCAACCTTAAAAAAATAGGATTCAGATATGTATCTTTGGACCTTGAAGGTTACAGGACAGGAAGTTCAAATCCTGAAAAAATAGTTTTATGAACACAAAAGAAGTTGAAAAACTACTGAAGAATGTAAAAAAAGGAGATATAAGCATCGAGGATGCGCTGGGAGTACTGAAAAATTTCCCATATGCCGATCTTGGATTTGCCAGAATTGATCACCACCGTGAGATGCGTACCGGTTATCCTGAAATTATATATTGTGCAGGGAAAACTGTGGAACAGGTGAAAGAAATATTCAGGGTAATGTCTGAAAGTGAAAACAATGTTATCGGCACCAGAGCTAATGAAGAAATGTTCGATGCTGTACGCACAATTTCAAAAGAGGCAGTTTATTTTCCTGTTGCCAGAATTATTTCTTTACAAAGGGGCAAAAATAAAATCACCAAAAGCAGAATTGCAATTATAACCGCAGGAACCTCTGATATTCCTGTAGCTGAGGAGGCTGCGATAACAGCAGAACTTCTTGGAAATAAAGTTTTGCGGATTTATGATGCAGGTGTGGCAGGTATTCACAGGCTTGTTGACAAATTACCGGAAATCAGGAGCTGCCGGGTAATAATTGTAATTGCAGGCATGGAAGGAGCTCTTGCAAGCGTTGTAGGTGGCCTGGTAGACAAACCTGTAATTGCAGTTCCAACAAGTGTTGGTTATGGCGCTAACTTCGGAGGTATCTCAGCTCTTCTTGCTATGCTTACAAGTTGTTCCACCGGGGTAACTGTGGTAAATATCGATAATGGATTCGGCGCCGGTTTCGCTGCCAGCATGATTAATAAGATGGAATGATCATTTTAAAATGGCAGGTAATCTACTAGTTTCCACAGCATACTTACCTCCGGTTGAATATTTCTCACTGATTTCACACACTGATGAAATATTTATTGAAACGGAAGAAAACTACCTAAAGCAATCTTACCGTAACAGATGTTATATTCTTGAGGCACACGGGCCACAGCTTCTGACAGTGCCTGTATTGCAGGGCAGTCAGCACAAAACACCAATAAAAGACATAAAAATTGATTACTCTAAAAGATGGCAGCAGGTTCATTTAAGAGCTATAAGTGCATCATATAGAGCTTCACCTTATTTTCAATTTTATTTTGAGAGCATTGAAAAAATAATCTCAAAGAAGGCAGACTATCTGTTTGATCTGAACATGGAACTGACAGAGTCGCTTTTGAAAATGATGAAAATTGAAACACAACTCACTTATACAACTTATTTTCAACCTGTTGAAAATAATGAAAATGATTTCAGATATAAATTATCACCGAAAAATGAATCTGACTTCTTAACGAGAGAATACATTCAGGTATTCAATAACAATAATACTTTTGTTAAGGGACTGAGTATCATTGATCTCATTTTTAACATGGGCCCGGAAGCAGTTGACTACCTATGATAAAAAAGAAGCGCTGTCTACCGAAAGCGCCTCTTTATCATGAAGAAATAATCAAAGTATTAAATGCCGAACTTGTATCCTAAAGTAAGTGTAAACATATTTTTTACAGTATTCAGATTGGCAACTGCATCGTTTACTCCTGAATTAACAGGATACAGATAATAGTTTTGTGAATATTTAAAGTTAGTGAAACCAAAATCCAGAGAAAGGTTCTGTTCCCTGAAACCTGCTCCAAATGACAACGACCTATAGTCAAGATTTGAATTAGCATCGCCTGATTTAAATGACTTACCATAATAACCATAACCGGTCCTGAGGTACAGATTGTTCAGTCTGAATTCACCTCCAAAACGCAGGTTACTGGTTGGTTTCAGTGTATTCTTTATTTCCAGATTCTTAACACTATAATCATAGCCATCACCCGTTTCAGAGAATCTGGCAGTGCCATAGTCAACATATTCATAATCAGCGCTGAGAAGTGCAAACTTTTGTATCTGGACTCCTACGCCTGCCAATAATCTGAAAGGAGTGGCCAGAGCGTAATTGAACCTCGATGGGGTATTGGACGATTCGAAACTGGTGCCGAATACGTGCGATGTCATATCATTATAATAATATTCATCGATCTTATACCAGGTAGGTGAATGAAAAGCAAGTCCTATCCTTACGGCATCAACAGGCCTATATATGACTCCTAACTTAAGCGAATATCCGGTTCCCTTATCCTCATAATGATCGGTGTATGTAAAATCTTTAAATTGCGAGGGTAATACGGCATCAGTCGATTCAATCTGTTCGTAATGACTTGTATATCTGAGAGTTGTGATTCCAAAAGTAGCTCCAAAAAATAATTTGTTAGAATAGTTTCCTCCTAAAGAGAAAGAATGCTCACCGGTGTAACCTTCATTTGATATAAGGCGCTGTATCGTCTGTCCATAAGTAGATGTCGGATTATCTCCGTAATTCGAAAAGACGGTTCCATATGAATTGCCCCCTGATCCCGTGATTGTATCAATTACCCATGTATCAAAGGCAATTCCTTCGGGGCCCTGCAGATTTGTATAATTTGTGCCATCCCCTAATGCTGCCCAGTAATCGGCCATGGAACTTGAATTACTGACTCCCCTTATAGCTACACTTTGACTCAGATTATTTGTTTTATTGAATGAGTAACCAAAATTCAGTGTAATTAGTCCGGTACTATTATTGTTAGAGACAATGTTTCCAACAATTCCGATCTGTGGAAGATTGAAGTTATCCAGATTATCTGTTGTGGATACGCCGTTAAAACCAGCTGTTGTTTTAACTGAGAACAGCTGGGGAGTAATAGTCAGTTCTGAGGACCTGAACACTCCAAGACCTGCTGGGTTTTGACACAAAGAAGATATGTCACCGCCAAGCGCGGTAAATGCGCCACCCATCGACATGAACCTGGCTGTTCCACCATAGAAGACCTGAGAATATCTCAAAGCATCATCTACGTTTTGTGCATTAGCTACGGTAAGCACTGATAAGATTGCTAATATTAATAAACTAATTCTTTTCATAAGATATTTTTTTTGTATGACAATCCCTGCACTCTTTTATTTAGAATGAACTTAATTAATACTATTTTATTGTTTCAAACTATCTTCTTCCTGAAGATGATCCGCCACCGCCTCCGCGGGAGGAAGAACCGGAACTACTGGAAGAACCTGAAGAAGATCCTGAGGAGTATGATCTTGACGATCCACTGCTATATGATCCTGAGCTGCCGGAATACGACCTTCCCGAACCGGAAGAAAAGCTATTGCTTCGTTGAACGCTGCTTCTTGAAGGGACAGAATAGCTCTGTGTACTTCTGTAAGAATTCGACCTTGATTGGCTTGCCGGTCTGTAATATACTGAAGGAGACTCAGCTCTTCTTTGAAAGCTACCAGAAGAGTTGCTTCTGACATTATTATATGAATTCTGCGAAGGTGTTCTGACGGTAGTACCGGGGTTATTATTATAGATCCGGTTGCTACGGTTGATTCCGGAATTTGAACTTTCTGATACTCTGCTGTTATTATATGAAGGTCTGGTGCTCATCCTAGGATTATTATAACTTGGAGTATAAGCTCTGCTGGAACTATTATAAGCAGGTTTCATATTTGCTGCACTTCGCTGCTGGACTGATGAATTTGAACGTACAGCTGATTGAGTCTGAACATTTCTATAACTTGCCTTATTACCTGCGACCTGCCCCGATGATGTACCTCTTCTCGATCCGGTTATAGTCTGTGAACCGGAAGTTGCGTAGGCACCGCCTGAGATATTATTTCTTCCTGAAGAACCAATTCCGCCTACACTTCTATTCCAGCGGGGAGAGAAGTTGCTTGGCCGTTCATTTCTTCCATAATTAATTCTGCTCTCATGATATGAATAAGGATAATATCCATACAGTCCACTGCCCCAATAATTTAAACCTCCATAATAGCCACCGTAATAACCAGGGTAGTATCCTCCGTAATAGTCACCATATAATCCTCCATAACCCATTCCATAACCATAATACGGGTAACTTCCAAAACCGTAGCCTATACCATAACCCAACCCGTATCCCAAACCATAACCCATGCCGTATCCCAATCCCATACCATAATCAAGATAGAATGGATCTCTCCAGAATGGATCAAAATAGTTACCGTAAAACATTCTCAATCTTGATGAATAAGGATAAGCATCATAGTAATCATATCCCTGGTTACTATAAAGATCATTATTACTTGCTTGATTATTATAATCTACAGCATCTGAATACTCATCTGAAACAAGTGTATCAGCTGCATAGATATTGTCGTAATAATTATTACCCTGTGTATTACCAGCAGCAATCTGTTCATTCACAGATGAGTTATCTTTAGCAACAGGTTTATCAGAAGGTGAATAATAAAGATCGTCGTACTCTGCTCCTGTATAGAGCCTGGAAGTGCAGGACGCAAGCGTCAGAAGTGCAATGATAAAAATTTGAGATGCAGTTTTCATTTTAAATTCCCCCTTTTAATTTCAAAGTAATACGCAAATATTGTACCAAAGAAACAAATTTAATTAACTAACTGTTATGATAAAATAAATAAATTGTTTTTTCTTAATAAAGTAACTCCTGCAATCAGTACCATTCTACCTTCTCCCGGATGATCTTCTGCCCGAAGAACCTGATCTGGAGCCC
>DCFT01000028.1:9778-69757 GCA_002319885.1 Bacteroidales bacterium UBA1797 | reverse complement strand
AGCCCGAAGAACCTGATCTGGAGCCTGAAGATCCTGACACGCTGTGGGAAGAATTGCTTCTGGCCACTGAGCCTGAACTCATTGATCTGTGGGAAGAATTGTTTCTGGCCACTGAACCTGAACTCATTGATCTGTAGGAAGAATTGTTTCTGGCCACTGAGCCTGAACTCATTGATCTGTATGATGAACTCCTCTGTGGCGTACTTATTGATCTTGAGGAATGTGAAGCTATGCCAGCATTCGAATACATATTCATGCTATTATCAACTCCCTGACGTAAATTACCGTTGTAATTTGCGGAGCTCACTCTTCTTGATTCACCAGCACGATAGCTAATGTCACTATTAACCGCCGATCGGACATTAGCACTTCCATTCCTTGAGTAAACAGCTGTGGAACTTCCTCTACGTGATACATTATTATTATAATGATAATGATAATTATTATTATTATTGTTGTTATGTAGACGAGATTCTGAATTATTCCCCGCATGCCTTCGTGTTGAATACCCAGGTGATGAGTACCTGTTTTTGTTTAAATTACTTCCATAATTATTAAATGCATAGGATGACGGCCTATGTTCATTATATCTGTAATTCCGGTTACGATAATAGTAATTGTTGTAGCCATGGCCATACCAGCTATAATAATTATTGCGCCATCTGCTGCCGAAATTAAAGTTTAAAATCAAAGGTGAAAACCAGTTGGAATAATAAAAAGGATAATAACCCATGTAATAATCATTTGTGAAATATGGATCGTATCCGTAATAGTCGTAAATGCCATAATTATAAAAAGGACAGTTGAAAGATAATCCCAACCCGAGTCCTCTGCCGTATATACCTATCCCAAGTGAGAAAGGATGATAATCATACAAATACGGATCAGTGTAAAAAGGAGAATAATAATCAAAGATGGCATAAGATCTGTGAAACCTGTTAATTCTGGAGGCATAGTTGTAATCAAAGTCATTATAATAATTATTAACAACTTGTACGGGCCTATCACTGCCATGGTTTCGTAAATCTCCTCTCTGGGCTTTTGCAATCGGGCATGTGAGCAGGAATATTAAAAAGGCTCCTATATAGTATTTTGCTTTCATGTTGAACCTCGCTTTCTTTTTTGAGTAATAACTGATCTTTTTATTTATTTTTACACGATCGATTTCTTTTTACTAATGAACAAATACCATACCAAAAAATGGCTAAGTTTTTAACAAACAGGGATGAAAATTATTCTCAATGGTATAACGATCTGGTTATCAAGGCCGATCTGGCAGAAAATTCAGCCGTACGTGGTTGTATGGTTATAAAACCTTATGGATATGCTATCTGGGAAAAGATACAGGCTGAGCTTGACAGATTGTTCAAAGCTACAGGACATGTGAACGCATATTTCCCACTTTTTATACCAAAATCCTTTTTCAGTAAGGAAGCAGCACATGTTGAGGGATTCGCAAAGGAATGTGCTGTAGTGACTCATTACCGTCTCAAAAATGATGAAAATGGCAACGGAATTATTGTTGATCCTTCAGCTAAACTTGAAGAAGAACTGATTATACGGCCTACTTCGGAAACTATAATCTGGCACTCCTATAAAAACTGGATACATTCATACAGGGACCTGCCTATTCTCATTAATCAATGGGCAAATGTTGTGAGATGGGAAATGAGAACGAGGCTATTTCTCAGGACTACGGAATTTCTGTGGCAGGAAGGGCACACGGCACATGCAACACGTGAGGAAGCTGTTGAAGAGACGGAAAAGATGATAAATGTATATGCAGGCTTCGCTGAAAATTCCATGGCTCTTCCTGTTATTAAGGGTTATAAAAGTGAAAATGAACGTTTCGCAGGTGCTCTCGACACTTTTGCAATCGAAGCCCTGATGCAGGATGGTAAAGCCTTACAGGCAGGAACGAGCCATTTTCTCGGACAGAATTTTGCCAAGGCATTTGATGTCCAGTTTACAGACAGGACAGGGAAGCTCGACTATGTTTGGGCTACCTCATGGGGTGTTTCAACCAGGCTTATGGGAGCAATAATTATGGGACATGCCGATAACCATGGATTGGTATTGCCACCAAAACTAGCTCCGATTCAGGTCGTAATAATACCTATATATAAAAACATTGATCAGATAGGTGCACTGTCTGAAAGAGCAACAAAAATTAAAACCGGACTTGAAGCATTGGGGATCTCTGTAAAATATGATGACCGTGATAATAACAAACCGGGATGGAAATTTGCTGATTATGAGCTTAAGGGAGTTCCTGTCCGTTTGGCTATAGGACCCCGTGATCTTGAAAATAATACAATCGAAGTTGCAAGAAGGGATAACCTGACCAAAGAGACAATACCTGTAGAAAGGATAAATGAACATATCCCAAAGCTTCTTGAGGAAATTCAAACCAATATTTATAATAAGGCTTTTAAGTTCAGAAAAGAAAATACTTTTTATGTTGATAAATGGGATGAATTCTTGAAAGTGCTTGATGACCAGGGCGGATTTATTATGGCTCACTGGGATGGAACAGTAGAGACGGAAGAAAAGATTAAAGAAGAGACAAAGGCAACTATCAGATGCATACCCTTCGACAGTCCTGATGAACCGGGAAAATGTATTTATTCCGGGAAACCTTCAAAAAGAAGAGTGCTTTTTGCAAGATCCTATTAATTAAATAATTATACAATACCGGGAATCAACAAAGAAGTCTTTTACCGGATTTTACTTAATATTTTATATTTTAGATGCCAATATCACACTTAATTCCACGTTTATTATGACTGACCAGGATGATAAAAAAATGGCGATAGTTGGAACACTTAAAGAAAAATCGGCTCTGAAGCAAAAAGTTTTTGATAATACACTTGAATCATTTTTCATTGCTAAGGACGTTCTTAAATGTCTGTCAAAAGAGATAAATGCGAGTTTAGGTGGTATAGATTCCAGGATAAGACTGGAATATACTGACAGGAGTAATTTTGATGCCCAGATTAAGGTTGCCGGAGATATCTTACTCTTCAGTATGCATTCAAATATATTTCAGTTCGACAGGGAACATCCTGCATGGAAAACAGCCTATATACAAAAAAATAAGTATAATGCTTACTCCGGCATTATAAACATCTACAACTTTCTTAGTGACTCCTTCAAATATTCACGGTTAGATGATCTTGGATACCTGATAGGCAGGATCTTTATAAATCATGAGAAACAGTATTTTGTTGAAGGAAAAAGACAGATGGGAATGCTGTTTACAAATTATGGAAGTGAAGAGATCAGCAGGCAATCGTTGCAATTGATAATTTCTTCAGCAATTCAATATGCTCTTGAATTCGATCTGCTTGTACCGCCCTACGATGCTGTGAAAATTGCTACTGTCGGTCAGGCGGAAGCAAAAATTCAGCATTCAAGGGTTATAACAGGAAAAAGACTTGGGTTTCAGTTTAATTCTGATGATGTATTGATTAGCAATCCTCAAGAAACCTGATGTGCAAAAACCAGAAAAAATATACAAGTTGGTTAGGGCCTGGAATATCAATGGTCTTTTTGGTACTATGTATTAACGCTTATCCGCAACATCAGCAGGAAAATGATACAATAAATAAAATTCCACCAGCCGTCCTTAATAAGATCAGGGAAAATATTTCTCTTCTCACAAACACATTTTTATTAATTACTCCTGCTTCAATAATCCCAGCAAAAGCTAATGTAAAAGATGCAAATCATAATTTTTTCGATTCACTTAAAGCCAAAGCATCAAAAAACAGTCTAACCAAAAAACTTTATAGTTTTATGGTTATCAATTCTGACACTGTTTATAAAAAACAATTCACAGGAACCAGCGACGCCAGCTATACTAAATATTCAGGAAAAAAAATCAGGAAAATTGTAATCCAGAGGCTGAATGTTTTTGGTGCTGATATCAACAATCCAATCAAAAATAATCCCAATAAAGTTGAAAACATACTAAATAAGACTCATTTTAATACCAATGAAGGCATAATAAGAAACAACCTTCTATTTTCAGAAGGGGATAAAATATCTCCGCTTATTCTCAGCGATAATGAAAGAATACTCCGACAATTACCTTACATAAATGATGCCAGGATAATTGTGGTTCCGGTTTCTGATGAGGAGGCAGATATTATCGTATTCACAAAAGATGTATATTCTCTTGGCGGCTCATACACTTACAATGGTCTTAAAAAGGGTACCGTATCAATTTTTGATAAAAATATATTAGGAATGGGGCATGAATTTGGAATCGATATGCCATTTGATAATGCTCTTCCTGATTCACCAGGATTCGGTTTCCACTATATTGCAAATAATATTTCCAAATCATTCATAAACCTTAAAGGTTACTACCTGAACGGTCTGGGAGACAGAACTTTTGGTTTTGATTTAAGCCGGAAACTGGTAAGTGCAACAACAAAATATGCAGGCGGAATTTCTGTGAGAATGATGTATACTTCCGAGGATCTTGACACTCTTAAAGTTCCTGCACCTCTGAAATACAATTTGCAGGATTACTGGTTATCGAGATCGTTCCTGGTTAATAAGGAATCAGTTTCAAGAATTATTATAGGTGCACGATATACAAATAATAATGTTTTCGATCATCCTCTGATACTGCCTGAGTCTTTTTATAATCTCCAGAAATACAGGCTTTTCCTGGGTTCTGTGGCATTTTCTGTGCAGAAGTACAGCAAAACGACCCTGATATATAGCTATGGACGCACCGAAGATATTCCGTATGGTGCCTTATTCAAAATCACCGCAGGAAGGGAATTTAATGAATTCAAGGACAGAACTTATATTGGAGGTGAAGTATCATACGGTAGTTCAAACAGATCTCTTGGCTATTTTTATACTTATGGAGGATTAGCCACTTATTTGAATAAAAATTATACAGAACAGGGGATTATGTCTTTGGGAATCAGCTATTTTTCAAACCTTGCAAACCTGGGCAATGCTAAAATCAGAAATTTCGTTAATATCAACTACATAAGAGGTGTCGGCAGATACTCAAATGAATATCTGAAATTCATTACCAATAATGGATTCTCGGGGTTCAAGAATGATTCGGTTAACGGTACCCAGAGATTGATTGTAAGTCTTGAATCTGTTTTATTCAGTCCTGTTAATGTGTATGGGTTCAGGTTCGCTTTCTTCGGTTTTACTGATTTTTCTTTTCTCTCAGCCACAAATGAATTGCTTGGGAGCGGATACACGCTTTCGAGCATCGGTTTGGGAATAAGGCTGCGAAACGATAACCTTGTATTTAACACTCTTCAGGTGAGAATTGGTTATTTTCCAAATCCTCCTTTATACTCAACAATCTCACCCGTTAATATTTCAGGAGAACAGCTGCTTAGTCCTGCCAATTTTGAACCTGGTCCTCCTTCAGTTATTCCTTACAGGTAATGAACAAACCTTTTCATATTTTTACAGTTCAATGCAATTTAAAATGATTGAAGAGTTTAAAAAGTTCATCACTGAAAACAACCTCATCTCCCCCGGAGACAAAATCCTGCTTGCGGTAAGTGGTGGCATAGATTCAATGGTAATGGCTCACTTGTTTCAAATGCTGGATTATACTATTGGCATAGCTCACTGCAATTTCACCCTGAGAGCCGGGGATTCCGATAAGGATGAAGAATTAGTCAGACAATTTGCTTCAGAATATCGAATTCCTTTCTATTTAACCCGTTTTGAAACTAAAATTTTTGCAAAGCAGAACAAGCTGTCAATTCAAATGGCTGCAAGAGAATTGAGATACAAATGGTTCGAAGAAATCAGAGATAATAATGGGTACAATTTAATTGCAGTTGCACATAACCTTAATGATAATATTGAAACCTTGCTGATAAACCTTGCCCGGGGAACAGGTCTGACGGGAATGGCGGGGATGAAACCTGTAAGCAACAGGATAATAAGACCATTGCTTTTTGCTACACGACAGGATATTCTGGATTTCCGTAACCATTTTAATATAAGTTTCCGTGAAGATAAATCCAACGCTGATACAAAATATGTAAGAAACAAAATAAGACATCTCATAATTCCCGTTCTAAAGGATATTAACCCTTCCATTGAAACTACACTTAATGAAACTGCTGAGAGATTTGCAGGTTTCAATGAAATTGTCAGCACATATATATCTCAGTTAAGGGAAAGTATTTCCGATGAAAAAGATCAATTCACTACTCTTAATATTAGCCGGCTAAAAAAATATCTGCTTAACAAAGCTGTAATATTTGAATTGTTTAAACCATATGGTATAACTAATTCCTTAATAATCTCGCTGATTAAAGTTATTGAAGGGAAAACCGGTAGTCAGATTATTACTGAGACACACAGAATAATTAAAAACAGGAAAGAGATTTTAGTTTCTGATAAAAAAAACAGCAATGAAACTCAGTACATTATCCTTGATGATCAGAATTTTGGTGTCTTTCCTGGTATCTCATCAGCTAAAAATGTAAGAATCACAGAAACATTTGAAATCCCGTCCGATCCTCATGTAGCCTGTATAGATTCGCAAAAAGTGACTTTTCCTATGATTATAAGAAAATGGAAAGCTGGTGATCATTTTTATCCTCTGGGAATGAACCAGAAGAAAAAACTTAGTGATTATTTTATTGATAACAAGTATTCAAAACTCGATAAGGAAAATATTTATATTCTTGAATCGGCCGGAAAAATTGTATGGATAATCGGCGAAAGAATCGATGAAAGGTTTAAAATAACCGGTTCAACAAAAAAAGGACTTCTTATTAAATCAAAAAGAAAAGAATTAATAATTAAACCTATAAGATAAACAGGATATCTCTGTTCGACTCTGTGTCTTTTTTGTGGCACTCTGCGTAAGTTCTTCTTTCATTGTTACACGGTGGAAATAAGGAGAAACACAGAGGTTCACAACGACCTATTTAATATCAGATTTTCTCTTGCCGTGAATTCCCCTGTCAACAAGTATAAGATCGGCCATTGCAATTGCAGCGGCTGACTCTACTATGACAGGCATTCTTAATGCAATACAGGTATCATGCCTCCCTTTTACTTTCAGGGTCGTCATTTCGCCCGATTTAAAATTAAAGGTGGTTTGATCGACTCCTGTTGATGAGGTAGGTTTAACCACAATTCTGAAAATAATTTCATTCCCGTTTGTTATACCTCCATTGATACCTCCGGCATTATTTCTTAAAGTCAACCCATGACTGTTTATAAAGGGATCATTATGTTCAGAACCTTTCATAGCAGCCGAAGCAAAACCGGAACCAAATTCAATTCCCTTGATTGCCGGAATAGAAAATATCAGATGGCTCACTGCCGATTCAAAGGAGTAAAAAAATGGCTCTCCAATCGCCATTGGCGGATTATTTATCTTGCATTCAATAATACCACCGATAGTATCATTTAACGCAATTGCCTCATCAATTGCTTTTTCTATATCTTCAGAACCTCCTGCCGAGATAAGTTTAGCGCTAATATCAGCCAATCCGGCAATTTTTTTTGCGATAACACCAGCAGCAACTAGTCCCCAGGTTATCCTTCCAGAAAAATGTCCACTCCCACGCATATCTGAAAATCCCGAATGTTTTACCTGTGATACAAAATCTGCATGACCGGGCCGTGGAACAGCTTTAAATTCATCATAGTCAGAAGAAATTTTATCACTGTTACGTGTGATTAGAGTTACAGGAGCACCCGTCGTTACTCCGTTAAAAACACCACTGAGAATTTCAGGAAGGTCCGGCTCTTTGCGTTTTGTAGTTCCGATACTTCCGCTCTGCCGCCTCTTAAGGTCAGTCATAAAATCGTCGGATTTAACACCTATGCCCGGAGGACAACCGTCTATAATTACACCAATTGCAGGACCATGTGATTCACCAAAAAGTGTTACCCTGAAAACAATTCCGAAAGAATTCATAATTCTGTTATTTATCTCTGAATTTATTATAAAAAAACAGCGCTTCATCAACAGGAATTTTCTCAACTGTTGCTTTCCCAATGCCGTGTGTAAAAACAAAATGGATATCTGTACCAGTCTTCTTTTTATCGTGAAATACAAGGTCTTTCATCTGTTCATCAGTCAAATCAAATCTGGTTGCGAGTTTAAATCTTTTCAGAAGATCAATCATCCTGGTCTTTTCTTCAATACTTATGTATCCTTTCTCAAACGAAAATTCAGCAGCCAGGACCATTCCTGATGCTACAGCAAAACCATGTTTAATACCTTTCTGCAATTCTACAGCATGCCCGAAAGTATGTCCAAAATTAAGAATACGCCTTAACCCTATCTCCTTTTCATCTCGTGATACCACCATTCCTTTGAATTTCACCGACTTAGCCACAAGGGTGGTTAGCAAGTCAGAATCTCTTGCTTCAATTTTATCAAAACTGCTTTCAATAATCTCAAATAATTCTTTATCGCCTATTATAGCTGTTTTAATAAGCTCAGCCAGACCCGATAAATATTCCTGTTCAGGAAGTGTCAGTAATATAGCAGGATCACAGATTACAAACTCCGGCTGGCGTATAGTACCCAACATATTCTTGGTATCGCGCAGATTAACTCCATTTTTACCTCCGGTACTCGCGTCGACCTGTGCTAACAAGGTGGAAGCAACATATCCGCACCTGATACCACGCATATATATTGATGCCAGAAATCCGGCAACATCGCAAACCACACCTCCTCCTATTGCCAGAACAAAACCTGCCCGATCTATTCCTGCATCTAGCAGCTGTCGGGCAAGATCTTCAACTATCTCAATTTTTTTGCTTCCTTCACCGGGAGCAAGAGATAGTACAGGAGCTTCAGGGAAAAGACCACCATATATTTTTTTTACATTATGATCGGTAATGATAATTGTATCTTCTTGAGGGAGTAACTCAGATACAGTTTCCCATTTCTCACCAACCAAAATATCCGATGTGTACCCGGGTGTATTTATCGTTATTTTTTCCAATATTGTAACTTATTGATTGTTAAAGTTAAAAAATCCGGTCTGATTCTAAAGCATTTTGGAAAAATTTGAGTCGGTGAAATCATTTTTCACTTAATTCCAGCCATCTTAACTCCTTTTCATCCAGTAGCTTCACTATTTCGCCATGCCTTTGACTTTTTGATATCAGCTCCTCATTTCCCAGAACTCCATGGCTCAGCTCGTATTCAATATCCTTTTTTTCTGATTCGAGTTTCTCAATTTCAGCTGAAAGAATTTCAAATTCCCTCTTTTCGTTGAAAGTAAGACCATGCTTCTTCTCTTTTTTAGCAGTGATTTCCTTCGATTCTTCACTACCGGTATTTTTTGAAGGCCGGACTACAACCAGCTGTTTTTCATTCTCCTTTTGTTTTTCCCTGAGCTGAGTGTAATTTCCGGGGAAATCTTTTATTACCCCATCTCCCTTGTATTCAAAGATATGATCAACAACTTTATCCATAAAGTATCTGTCGTGCGATACAACAATTACGCAGCCTTTGAAACCTGCAAGATACTCCTCAAGAATGTTCAATGTAAGGATATCAAGATCATTTGTCGGTTCATCAAGTATCAGAAAATTAGGGTTTTTCATGAGAACCGTCAGAAGGTAAAGACGTCGCTTCTCTCCTCCCGATAATTTCCGGATTAAAGTATATTGCTTTTCAGGAGGGAACAGGAAATAGTTCATGAATTGTGTAATAGACAATACGTTTCCATCGCTGATCACTACTTTTTCAGCGATATTTTTCACAGCATCAATTACAGTCATATCATCGTCAAATTCAATACCCTGTTGTCTGTAATATCCGAAAACAATTGTCTCTCCCCGTTCGACAATACCTGAATCCGGCAAGGTAAGACCTGCTATTATGTTCAGCAGGGTTGTTTTTCCTGTTCCATTTCTGCCAATCAGACCAGCCTTTTCAAATCTGTTGAAGAGGTAGGTAAAGTCTTTAAGTATAATTTTATCCCCATATGATTTATTTACATTTTTTATCTCAAGGATCTTGCTACCCATTCTTGAGATATTCACATTTATATTTATGCCCTTTTCGTCGGGTCTGTTGGCGGCTTTTTCCTTGAGATCATAAAAAGACTCAATCCTCGATTTAGCTTTATGCCGTCTTGCTTTTGGCATGCGCCTCATCCATTCAAGTTCTGTTTTTAAAAGGTTTTTTGCTTTTTCAGTATTCATCTTTGCAGAATACTCGCGGTTTTGTTTTTTTTCGAGGAAATATTCATAATTCCCTTCATATCTGTAAATTTCGTTATCCGCAAGTTCGAGGATCACCGTACATACCCTGTCGAGAAAATATCTGTCGTGCGTCACCATCAAAAGCGTCTTCCTCGATTTCATAAGATATTCCTCCAGCCATTCGATCATATCCAGGTCAAGATGGTTAGTCGGTTCATCAAGAATAAGAAGATCAGCATCTTCCACAAGTATTTTTGCAAGCGCTACTCTTTTCTTTTGTCCGCCCGAAAGAGTACCGATTACAGCATTCAGATCTGTAAGTTTTAGTCTGAAGAGTATCTGTCTAACAGCAACCTCATAGTCCCATGCTTTATGATCGTCCATCCTCTGGATTGAATGCTGAAGCATTTCAGGTGTCCCTGTCAGAACACATTCCTCGTACTCCCGTATTACTCTTACCAGTTCGCTATCGGTGCAAAAAAGTTCATCGAGTATTTTGTTCGAATCATTCAGAACAGGAGACTGTTGCAGATATGATATTTTTAAATCGCGCTTAATACTTAATGCTCCGCTGTCAGGATTTTCCCTTCCTGAAAGGATATCAAGCAATGAGGATTTCCCGGCACCGTTTACGGCTATCAGGGCTACTTTATCATCCTTATTGATATTAAAATTTATATTGTCGAACAGAAGATTGTCTCCGATCCGTCTTGCAATACCATCTGCCTGAAGATAACTAATCATAAATAATCAATATTGTGCAAAGATAAAAAGTGTTACCTTACCTGCACTATTAAATTCAACCCTATGACGATTGAGGAACGATTTAAGCGTACAATACAATATTTTCAAATAGCCTTCCCAATAGCAGAAACTGAATTGACTTACAGTAATCCTTTCGAATTACTTGTGGCAGTTATTCTCTCTGCCCAGTGTACCGATAAGAGAGTCAATATCATAACTCCCCCCCTGCTTCAGAAATATCCTGATGCTGAGTCAATGTCCAAAGCTGAACAACAAGACATATATGAGTATATAAAAACCTGTAGCTATCCTAATAATAAGGCAAAACATCTTTTATCCATGTCGAGGATGCTGGTATCTGAATTTGGAGGAACCATACCCTCTGAGCCTGAACTGTTGCAGCGGTTGCCGGGAGTCGGAAGAAAAAGCGCTAATGTTGTAGCTTCAGTGATATTCAGGAAACCGGTTCTGGCTGTTGATACTCATGTTTTCAGAGTTTCACACAGGATTGGACTTGTTAAAAATGCAAAAACACCTTTGAGTGTTGAACTTCAGCTAACCCGGCATATTCCGCCGGAACTTTTACATGAAGCACATCACTGGCTTATCCTTCATGGGAGATATGTCTGCAAGGCCAGGAAACCTTTGTGCAGTACATGCGGACTGACTGATTTCTGCATTTACTACAAAAAAAAGAAGAATAATTAGAAATTGATTATGCTTAGAAAAAACAGAAAACGACTTTCATTCACCCGAAGAAATTAAGAAACAGGCATTTTACGGAAAATACCAGATGAAAGGGGAAATTAATTCAATAATTGTTATTTTTAAGAAGTAATACAAATGACCGTGTAGATGGATGATAAAGAGAATTATTTTGAGTTGCTGGAAACGAATAAAAGACTGGAGAAGGAACTCGCACTGATACGTTCAAAAAACCCTGAAAAATCGGGAATAGCAAAGGAGATGGTCTTCAGAGCGTATCAGTCAGCCAACTGTCTGATGGCGATCAATAACCTGGAGACCGGACAGTATGTAGATGTAAACGAGACATTTTGTAAAGTACTGGGCTATTCAAAAGAAGAAATTATAGGTAACACTTCTGATGATATTCAGATATTTGCGGAAATTGAAGCCAGTAATAAGTATATTAAGCTTCTTTCCAAACTGAAGAGCATAAGAGACTATCCTGTTACACTTAAAACAAAAACAGGTGAAGAAAAACCTTTTCTCTTTTCTGCACATACGGTACAACTTGCTAATGAAGTATATCTGCTTACAATCTTTGCAGAGATAAAAACACCAAAAGACGGGAATTTAAATAATAGCAGAGGTAACTTACTTGAAGAGATTATTGAAACAATCAGCACTTATCTCGCCCTCTTCAGTATTGACGACGATAACAGGATATATGTTATTAATATAAACAAACAGGTAGAAGAGAGAGAACTTTTAAAAAAGAGCGAGGTAATCGGAAAATATATTGAGGAAACTCCATTTTCTAAACGAACCAGGCTGATAGAACTTCTCAGGCACCTGCAGCTGACAGGCAATTCACAGAAGATTGAAGCTTCACCAAATGGCGATGATTCACAGGGATATTATCTGGGATCACTTCTCACTTCAGGAAATTTTATTATTACATGGGAACCCGGTAGTCACCAGAGAATCAAAGAAATTCAAAATAAGCAGGGAGTAGTATTTGAAAAATTTGCGGACTTTCTTCCTGAAATGGTATATGAGTTAAATCTCGAAGGGAAGATAATGTATGCCAACAAACAGGGACTTACTTTTTTCGGCTATACTAAAGAGGACATCGAATCAGGTCTTTACATCTCAGATATATTTCCTGAAAGTTGTGAGGAAATGAAAAAAAATCTGAAAGCCCTTACTTCTCCTGATCAAATATCAAGTAATGAATATTTTGGCAAAAAAAAGGATGGAAGTCCGGTTCCGATTGTTACACATTCTTTTGCACTGTTTTTTGAAGATGAAATTATCGGATACAGAGGTGTTGTAACTGATATCAGTAAACAAAAAGAGTATGAGAATCAGATTATCAGGGAAAAAGCATTCCTTGAACATCTGTATAATTCCACTCCTGTAGCTATTGTAATTACCAGCCCTTCGGGTATAGTTTCGATGGTAAACCGCGAATTCACTAACCTGTTTGGCTATTCATTAGAGGAAGCCGTAAACAAGAATATAAATGATCTTGTGGTACCTGATGAATTTAAAGAAGAAGCGGTCAGAATTGACAACCTGGCATCACTCAACCGCAAGGAGGTAAGACAAACGATAAGAAAAGATAAAAATGGTAATAATATTCATGTAATACTTGTTGCCACAGCAATAGTCATTAATAACGAAATTGTTGCCAATCTCGGCATCTACAGGGATATAACAATTGAGAGAAAGAATCAGCTTCTTCAGGAGATTTTATTTAACATATCTACTGCCGCTCTCAAACAGTACGACATCAAGGAGATATATCCAATCATTGTTCTGGAACTAAGTAAAATATGGGACACAAACAATTTCTTTATAGCACTTTACGATAAGGCTTCCGAAACTTTATCTCTTCCGTTTTTTACCGACGAAAAAGACAACTTTTATGAAATACCCACAAAAAAGACAATAACCGGATGGGTAATAAAAAACAACAAATCAGTTCTTCTCAAACAGAAAGATCTGAAACTTCTTGATGAATCGGGAGATATTGATCTTGTAGGAACTCCCTGTAAAGTCTGGATGGGCGTTCCCTTGAAAGTGGAAAGTGATACTATTGGTGTAATGTGTCTTCAGGATTATTACAATGAAGACAAGTTCTCTCAGGATGATCTGTATATAATGGATTTTATCGCCAATCAAATCGCCATTGCCCTTCAGCGAAGAATGATGCTCGATAACATAATCATGGCACGCCGCAAAGCTGAGGATGCAGCACAATCAAAGCAACAGTTCATGTCAACCATGAGCCATGAAATCAGAACTCCGCTTAATGAAGTAATCGGTATAACCAATCTTCTTCTTCAGGGTGGTCCACGTGAAGATCAGATGGAATATATCAAAGCCCTGAAGTTCTCTGGAAATCACCTTCTTACACTTGTAAATGATGTCCTCGATTACAATAAAATGGAATCAGGGAAAATAGTTTTCGAACAGACACAATTCAATCTCAGCGACTTTCTCGATGAGATTATGAGATCATATTCATACAGGTCAAAAGCAAAGAATCTGGGTTTCGATATAAAGAAAGCAAATGATCTGCCCTCTGATGTTATTGGTGACCCGATTAGACTTAATCAGATACTTTCAAACCTGCTGTCGAATGCATTGAAATTCACAATTCACGGCAGTATACAGGTACTGGTGAAAGAATTAAACCGAACAACTAATCAGTCAAAGATTGAATTCACTGTAACTGACACTGGTATAGGTATTCCAAAAGATAAACAATCCATGGTCTTTGACAGCTTTACTCAAGCCTCACCTGATACAACACGCCATTTCGGCGGCACTGGCCTTGGTCTGGCTATTTGTAAAAAATTAATTGAATTACAGGGCGGTACAATTACCATTGATAGTGAACCTGATAAGGGATCCACATTCAGGTTCGTCATCTCTTTCGGTATATCAGAAAAGGAAATGCACTCTCCGACAATAGAGGTACCTGAGAGTTATCTGGGACTGGAAGGGAAAAAAATACTTCTGGCTGAGGATAATAAGATAAACTTTTTTGTAGCCAATAAATTCCTGATTGGCTGGGGAATAACTGTCACACACGCAGAAAATGGTCAGATAGCTCTCGATCTGCTTGAAAAAAATGATTTCGATTTGATATTGATGGATTTACATATGCCGGTAATGGATGGCATTGAAGCTACCCGCATCATACGGAAATCCGACAATCCACTCATCAGAGACATCCCCATTGTTGCTCTTACGGCTGCAATTATGTCAGAAAGCCACGATAAGATTGAGGATCTGAAAATAAATGATTACGTCCTCAAGCCTTTTAAACCTCACGACCTGTTCGAAAGAATACTGAAACATATCAGATAACCGGCTCTTCCACTGATGTGAGAAAAAAGCCTCTTTGTTTTGTGAGAAACCATCGTGACCCACACCTGGCTGGTTGAGTTGTATGGTCAATGGATTTCAACTTTTCAGACAGCCAAAAAATACGAAGAGTGAATTCAAGCTATTTAATACAGTTTTTGCTGATATAATCAACAACACGCTTATTTCCAAGACTATATGCTGTCCTGAAATCGTGACATGCATCTTCCACCTTTCCTGTATTAAGCAAAGCTATACCCATATTAAGCCAGACATCCGAATTAGATGGCTGAAGATCGAGCGACATACTATAATCATCAACAGCTAAGTTCCACGATTTTGAAACAAAATAAGAATTTGCCCTGTCAATATAGCATTCAGGATCGTTTGGATGTAGTTTCAGATTCTTTGAAAAGTATTCAATTGCTTTCAGGTTATCACCCGATTTAGTTTCGACTTTCCCGGCCAGACTAATAGCTGCACTGTTTTCAGGGTAAAATTCAAGATATTTGTTGATATCGGCCAAAGCTTTATCAAATTCTCCGGTTTTATTATAACAATCGGCTCTCAGAATCAACAACCCTGCATCAGCTATTCCGGAATTAATAAGTTGTGAATAAGTCGATGATGCACCAACAGGATCAGACGCAGCGTACTGAGCTTTTGCCAGAACTCTCAGATACTTCTCGTTCCCGGGGTTTACAGTATTCAGATCAGACATTGCCTTAATTACATCAGAGTATTTTCCTGTTGCAAGATTAATCAGCGCTTCAGCATAAATGATGTCAGAATTGCTATCGTAACTTTTTTTAAGTTCGGAAAGGACGTCTTTTGATTCATCTATTTTACCTGCGGCGATATAATATTGTATCTCTGATATACTCTTCTCCGTCAAGGTGTACCATTCCTTTTTCCAGAACTGACGCCACTCCTGGCTGTTATCAATTGTATTGAATGCCGCATCGAGCATAATCTCCTTCTCACTTTTTTTAAACGGAGAATTTAGATTTATTTCAAGATGATAAAGAGAGGTAGCTGCATCACCTTTCAATGCATAAATTCTCGAAAGTCCGTATTCACCCGAGGATGGAGTTAATTTATCAGCTTCGTTAAAATCGTTGATAGCGGCTGAATAGTCTTTTTCTAATATGTGTGCCTCTGCTCTTTCAGTAAAGAGCCTGCTTTCTTTTGTTTCAGAAATTGCTTTATCAAGCAAAAGTAGTGCCTGATCGGGTTTCCCTGCCTCAGTAAGCGCCCTGGCCTTCAAAATATTATCAACGGTCTGCTGACCATTCATGGTACAGGCACCAAACAAAATCCAAAACAGAATTATAATCTTCTTCATCGTATAATTAATTCCAAATCACTTTGTAGTCTGATTATTAACCTTTGAATTTAATTCTGTAATTACATGTACGAATCCTGTCTTATGTAATACTTCAGGACCCGAAATAAGGTTTTCATAAACATCGCACTGATAGAAATATACCCCGGGGGAAACAATTTTCCCTTTATAAGTACCATCCCAGTCTATAGATGGATTTTCTGTTTTGAATATCAACATTCCATCCCGGTTAAAAAGTCTGAAATCAATTTTTTCTACCAGTCCCGAAGTTTTAGCTAACAGCCGGTCATTAATATTATCACCGTTCGGCGTAAAAACATTTGGGATCTCATAAAAGTTGCAGGAATCAACACAAATCATCAAAGATTTTTCACTTTCGTTTCCAACTGAATCAAATGCTGAAACCGCATAACATCCGGAAATAGCCTGCCCTGGAAAATGCCTGTAAGTAAAAACATTTTTATCGTTGATGGTGGTAAGCAGGGCAAGATTTTCCTCCGATATCATTTTAGCATAAATCTTATAACCTGCGACATCTTTAAAACAAACAGGGTCGGTAATTTCCCAGGTGAGAGTATTGTAGAGGCTGTCACACTTACTTACTACATTCAGAACAGGTGGGCATGGAGGTTCATTGTCTACAGGAGTAGTGCATATCTTCTCTGAAAAATTTATCAGGTTCGTTGGCATATTGGCACCAAGGTAACCTCCTACTGATCTGACCATATAGCAATATTGCCTGCCATTCTCGAGTCCATAATCGATAAAAGTAAGCTGGTTTGTGGTGCCTACTGAATCATATACATTAGTTGCTTCATTTAATCTGAAGAAATCATATTCCGTATTTATCCATGGAACGTTCCTGTTTATTGTAAAACGTGCTTTCTTGTCGCCCGGAGCAATAGCGAGAAAAACGGATGAAGCATATGCCGGGTCACCAATAAGAAATCTGTTGCCTGTGGCATTATTATATAAATCGATCCTGTAAATATAGCCGGTTGTAGAAGTATTTAACAGTGTGTCGATATAGACAGTGTCATTAAGATCGGCCGTCTGTATTGATGAAATCTGCTGAAAATCAGTACCACCAACCCCTGTTGCCCTGGAAATAAGATATTCATATGGACCTGTTGCAGGAATAGTATCGAGTTTTTGAGGCTTTTTCCATGAGAGGAAGATTGATCCATTAGTCGCATCAGTATTCCTTACGCTTACATTTTTAATTACCGGAACTCCCGATACTAAAGTTGATGTTATCTCATTTGAAGATTTACTTTCGGTTCCGTTAGGAAAGACAGCAACAATTCTGTATGTATATTCTTTCCCGAACTGCAAGCCCTGGCCATTATCATTATCTGAATATGAGGTTGTGGAACTGCCGTCAATAAACCCCAGCTTAACAAAACCTGTTGAGGAAGGAATACCAGCTGTACATGAATCGGGTTTGAATGTGGAGGCTCCTTCCCTTCTGTAGATATTGAATCCGGTTATTATATTAGTAACGTATCCCAACCAGGTTAACCTGATAGCTTTACCGACAGGTACCGCATTAATAAGATGAGGTGCAGGACCAAGTATTCTGATATTTATGTTATCAATATCCGAGAGCCTGACATCGGCATTGGAGTCATCAGATTTAAAAATCACATTATAAGGTTGTTTTCTCACCGCCTCATAACAGGTTTTCCATCTGAATCTGGAGGAGGCAGATCCTGCAACTGAATCAACTTTTGTAAAACTGGCTTTGCATGGATCAAAAGTAAAGACACCTGAAGTTGAAGTGAGTGTTAAAAAATCATTATCAGGATCAGTCGCCGTAAACAGAAAATCGATGCTATCGCCGGCTTCAACACAATAATCCCTGAGAGGCCCGTTTACAGGTGGTTTATTTTTTGTATTAAAAACCTCTATCTGCATATCGCGCTCGATAATTCCGATCTTTTTCCCGTTTCGCCATTCATTTATATCCATAGCTACATTAAACTTCCCTGTATCAGCCGGAGCATCCCAGATAAGATCACCACTTATGGAATCTACTCTGATTGAATTGGTTGCCGGAGGTAATGTATAACCTATAATAGGTCTTGCATCTTCGCGTGTACAGACTGTGAGGTTATAGGACAGACTATCGCCGTCAGGATCATATGCTGCCGGATTATGAATAAATAAATAATGATAAGCTGCTTTATCGTACGGAGGATTGAGCAATACAGGGGAATTATCGCGACCCATGGCCGGATTCACGGTAAGTATCGTTGAAATAGAAAAGATCACATTTACTGAATTAGGAATATTTTTAACACCCAGATTTCTGTTGGGATCCTGCACGATAATCTTGTATATTCCGGGTCCGGGATAAGTATGATTTACTATATAAATATTCCTCCTGTAATAATTTGGGTAAATCAGATTTGGTGGTACTCTGTAGGCTATTGACGTTGTATTGTCACCCCATTCAACATTAAGTGTGGGTCTGTCGGCAAGGCTTAGTGTATAAGTAAAAGTAGTTATAGTGATCTCATAAGTGAGGTCTGACAATTGCCTATAGGTGATCTCCCCCGCCCTGTTATGGGTAGCATTTGCACTGGCAAAACCAAATGATAACAATACCAGTAAAAAAAATCTCTTTTCAATGATACTTTTCACGTCCCTGACTATTTTATTTTAATTGATTGTTCTGTCATATCTGAAATTATCGTAACTCCTTCTGCAAAATCCTCAATCTTAATCTAAACCTTAACCTCTGACTCTGCCATATTTAAATCTGAATAGTGTAACTTGTACCGGATGAAGGGAAAAACACTTTGCGAAAAATGTCCTCAACATTATTTTTCAATTTTAGGTTATAAATAATCATCAAAAATCAGACCAATTTTCGATTAATCTTTAATACTCACACGGTCTTTAAGGTACTGAACCGATCCGACCTCAATAAATGAGAATCCTGTGCCTCCCGAAAAGTTTCCGGCAAGAACAACCACTATATCATCACTGTGAAGATTATGTGTTTTGGTAAGGTCTTTAAGGGCGATGTGAATAAACTCATCAACCGATTTTTTCTTAACCTGAAGACTTGCATAAACACCATATGAAAGCGCCAGTTCTCTCATGGTACTTTCAGAATAACATTGTGCCAGAATCAGCTTAATACCCCTGTATGACGCCATATCCCTGATGGTCCTTCCTCCCACAGTATCGGCAATAATTCCTCTGGCTCCAATCCTGAAAGCCGTTTTAACCGCAACCTTTGCAAGGTACGCCGATATTTCCCCGGTTACATTAAGGTATGGAATATTCATAAATTTTTCCTTATTCTTCTCAACCTCAAGAGCCACTTTAGTCATTGTTTTCACAGATTCAACGGGATATTTTCCATTTGCTGTTTCACCGCTGAGCATTATTGCATCTGTTTGGGAATATATTGCACTCGCTATATCACTTACTTCTGCCCTTGTTGGACGGGGATTAGTTATCATCGAATGGAGCATTTGTGTAGCTACAATAACCGGTTTCCTGGTTATTATACATTTTGTTATGATCATCTTCTGGATACCGGGAATTTGTTCGTAAGGTATCTCAATACCAAGATCTCCCCGTGCAACCATGATTCCATAAACATTCTCCAGAATATCGTCTATATTGTCAACACCGTCCTGATTTTCGATTTTGGCTATGATCTTGATTTTACTATCAAAAGAATCAAGAACAGACTGAACATCAAGTACATCCTGTTTAGATCTTACAAATGAATGAGCAATAAAATCAACATTATTTTTTGCTGCCAGCTCAATAAAAGACCTGTCCTTATCAGTCAGTGACGGAAGCATAATTTTAACGCTTGGAATGTTTACACTTTTTCTTGATCCCAGTATCCCGTCATTTTCTAACATGCATTCCAGTGTATTCCCATGTTTGCTCTGAACCCTAAATTCCAGCTCCCCGTCGTCCATCAGTATAAGCGATCCAAGAGGAATATCAGATGAAAAAGCCTCGTATGTAACAAATATTCCGTCAGGAGAACTTTTTTTTGTCGGATCACCTGTAATATTAATGGTAGAACCCTTTTTAAGAGGAATGGGTGTATCACAGATAGTTGTGCGAATCTCCGGACCCTTCGTGTCAATAAGAATTGCGATCTTATCCGATACCTCCCGTGTATTTTTGATTATACGAAGGGCTCCTTCTGTATCCAGATGAGCCGAATTTATTCGTATAACATTCATACCGGCATCATACAGCTCTTTAATAAAACCAGGCTCACAGTTTTTATCCGAAATGGTGGCTACAATCTTAGTCCTTTTAGCATCCATAAATTATCTTTTCTTTGAATTTGATATTTCAATAAGCGCTTCAACAGCCAGTCTGTAACTATCCAGACCGAAACCCGATATACTGCCAAAACAATTTTTTCCTATGAGACTGGTGTGCCGGTATTCCTCTCTGGCAGATATATTTGTAATATGAACCTCAATAACCGGAGAACTTATTGCAGCTATTGCATCAGTAATTGAAACCGAAGTGTGTGTGTATCCTCCGGCATTCAGTATTATTCCATCGTATGAAAAGCCTGTTCTCTGAATTTCATTAATTATATCCCCTTCGGTGTTTGACTGGTAATAATTGAAGATGACACCCGGATAAAGCGATTTAAGAATCACAAGATAATCATCAAAAGAAGAATGCCCGTACTTTTCAGGTTCCCGCTTACCCAGTAGATTCAGATTGGGACCGTTAATAATTTCAATTTGCATGTGAAAATATAATATTATCAGTTTTTTTATGTTACATTGAGTTCTCATTTGTGACCCTTAATGGTCAGATATCAAGGTTTTACCACACGAAACGACAAAAATTATGTCACAAAGTGTCACAAAGTTTTAATCAGTGCAGATTTTTATAATTTAAAGTAAAATTAGTTAAAAAATTCATGTGTAACGACATTTTTCTTTTTCCGGCTTTCTTCACTGATTTTTGCTTATGTCCGGAATTAACAACCGCAGGTAAATTTAATATGTTTTATAACAACTTGGCAGCATAATTCTTTTAATTACTTTTATCATATAAAAGGCATGTCATAAATATTCATATGAGTCTCACCTGGAAACAATCTTTTAGAAATTTTGAGACCTACCTAAGGCTTGAGAAATCACTGTCGGATAATAGTATTGAAGCATATACCAGTGATATACTCAAGCTGGAAAAATATTTTATTGACAACGGGAAAGACATTTCACCTTCTGGTGTATTGTATGCTGACCTCAAAGATTTCCTGGCCTGGTATGGTGAGAACAATACTAATACCCGTACCCAATCCAGGGTGCTTTCAGGCATCAGAGCCTTCTTCAGATTTCTTCTGATAGAAGGGGAAATAGAAGAAAACCCTGCATCTCTCATAGAATCGCCTAAAATCGGGCTCAAGCTTCCCGAAGTATTGTCGATAAAAGAGATTGACATGATAGTAGACGCTATTGACCTGAGTAAACCGGAAGGCCACAGGAATAAAGCAATTATTGAAACACTGTACGGATGCGGGTTAAGGGTATCTGAACTGGTCAACCTTCGTCTGACAGACATTCATATTGCCGAAGAATTTGTTATTGTAACAGGAAAAGGTAACAAACAGAGACTGGTACCAATAAGTGGTAAGGCGCTTAAAGAGATTGGTATTTATAAACAAGACAGAAACAGACTTCCTGTGATCAGGGATCAGAATGTTCTTTTTCTGAACCGCCGGGGCAGCCACCTTACAAGGGCAATGATATTTACCATAATTAAGGATCTGGCTGCAAAAGCCGGGATAAGAAAGAATATCAGTCCCCATACTTTCCGACACTCTTTTGCTACTCATATGATAGAAGCCGGAGCTGATCTGCGTGCTGTTCAGGAGATGCTTGGACATGAATCGATACTGACAACGGAGATCTATACTCATATTGACAGGAGTTTTTTAAGGGATACTCTGATAATGTTCCATCCCAGGGCATAATACATATTTTTATTTTGAAATTATTTATTGAAAACTACTTATATTTGCATAGTTTTTATTTGATCTAATTTAATATAGCATGGATTATATAAAGGGATTTGGGAAAGAGCTGTTTGTGATACTAAGTGAAATGGCTCCCTACCTTATGATAGGTTTCTTTTTTGCCGGTCTGCTTCATCTATTATTTCCCAAGAAAAAGGTTAGAAAATATATGGGGCAAAATAATTTCCGGTCAATTTTTAATGCTGCATTGCTTGGTGTGCCTCTACCGTTATGCTCATGCGGCGTAATACCAACAGGTATCTCTTTTTATAAACACGGAGCATCAAAAGCATCAACTGTTTCATTTCTTATATCAACACCACAAACCGGAGTTGATTCTATATTTGTAACTTATTCGATGTTGGGACTGCCGTTCGCAATTATCAGGCCTATTGTTGCATTTATTACCGGACTTTTCGGAGGGGTAGTTACGAAAAAGGTCGATCCTGAAACTGCTGATAAAGACATTCAGAACAATGATAATGAAGCTGATCTGCCACATGGTTTCTTTGCGAGGATAAAAGAGATGTTCAGATACTCATTTATTGAATTTCTTCAGGATATTTCCAACTGGCTTGTTATTGGATTACTGATTGCTGCACTTATTTCCGTTTTTGTACCTAACGATTTTTTTGCTGATAAAATCCCGAATGACTTTATCGGAATGCTTTTAATTCTGATTATTTCAATACCGGTATATATCTGTGCGACGGCTTCAGTTCCGGTAGCTGCAGTATTAATGCTTAAGGGTCTTTCTCCGGGTGCTGCACTTGTGCTGCTCATGGCCGGTCCTGCAACTAACGCAGCTACAATAACTATGATAGGTAAAGTTCTCGGTAAAAAATCATTAATAGGATATCTCGGAGCAATTATAACAGGAGCTTTGTTTGCAGGACTTTTTATTGATTACCTGCTTCCCCATCAATGGTTCAACATTTCAGAACATTTTAATCACATGGGCCACGATCATACGGGTATGCTGCCTGAATGGCTCAAAATCGGCTCTGCCATAACTTTGTCACTTTTAATATTAAATGGTTATATACAAAAATTTATTTCAACAATGAAAATTAAATCACAGACCGCCGCTCAACCCGGTTTCTCATCAGAAAGCATCCATACTCTTCAGGTAGGTGGGATGACTTGCAATCATTGCAAGGCAAATGTTGAAAACAGTGTTAAATCTTCTGAAGGTGTTGAAGAAGCAACTGTTGACCTGTCATCGGGAACAGTTTTAATAAAAGGCACATCATTCGATCTTGAAAAAATAAAATCGGGAATTGAAAGCATTGGCTACACTATTATAAAGGAGTAAAAACAGCTTCCTCAGGCTGTATACCTCAGCGTCAGTTCTTGATTTTTGCAGTTACACAGAGAGCCACAGAGGAGACACAGAGGACCACAGAGAAAATCCTTTATAAATTCAATTTTTAAGATTAACTCTGCGTCAGTTCTTGATTTTTCAATTACACAGTGAGCCACATAGGAGACAGAAAGGACCACAGAGAAAATCCTTTTAGAAATTCAATTTTTAATGTTAACTTTGCGGCTTATTTTGCAAAATCAATAATTTATATTTATCAAATTAATAAAACTATGTCACAAGTAAAAAGAGTTTACTCCTTCGGAAAAAAGACTGCTGAGGGTAGAACCGACATGAAAAACCTCCTGGGAGGTAAAGGTGCCAACCTTGCGGAAATGTGTCTGTTAGGATTACCGGTTCCTGCAGGTTTCACGATTACGACTGAAGCCTGTAATGAATATTATAAAAACAATTGTACTCTTGCACCGGAGCTTATGCCTGAAGTTTGGGCTGCTATGAAGAAAACCGAAGAAACGATGAATATGAAATACGGCGATGCAGAAAACGCATTGTTGGTATCGTGTCGTTCAGGTGCGCGTAGTTCAATGCCGGGAATGATGGATACAGTCCTTAATATAGGCCTGTGTTCCGCAACTATTCCTGGGTTCCTTAAGAAAACCAACAATCCGCGGTTCGTATGGGATTCATATCGTCGTCTTATTATGATGTATGCCGATGTCGTTATGGAAAAAGCTGAAGGAATTGATCCCGGAGAAGGAAAAGGAATACGTAAACAACTCGATGAAAAGCTTGATGAGTTTAAAAAACAGAAAGGTTACAAATCAGATACTGAAATATCGGCTGATGAACTGAAACTTCTTTCTGAAGAATTTAAAAAAATAGTAAAGAGTGTTCTTGGAAAACCTTTCCCTGATGATGCAAAAGAACAACTCGAAGGCAGTATTAAAGCTGTTTTCAAAAGCTGGAACGGCAAGAAAGCTGTTTCTTATCGTCGTATAGAAGGTATACCCGACGATTGGGGAACAGCTGTAAGTGTTCAGTCGATGGTATTTGGAAATATGGGTGATTCATCAGCAACTGGTGTCGCATTTACCCGTAACCCGGCAACCGGTGAAAACCTGTTTTACGGTGAGTGGCTTGTAAATGCACAGGGAGAAGATGTCGTTGCAGGTATCCGCACGCCGAGCCCCTTAAATGATGACACAAAAAATGATCAGAACCAGCATCTGCACAGTATGCAGGAGGCCATGCCAAATACATATAAGGAACTCTGGGATATCCGCAATATCCTTGAGAATTCATTCCACGATATGCTTGATATTGAATTTACAATACAGGAAGGCACTCTTTATATGTTGCAGTGCCGTACAGGCAAGAGAACGGGAACTGCTGCTCTTAACATGGCAATGGATATGCTCCACGAGAAACTGATTGATGAAAAAACAGTTGTTATGCGTGTTGACCCGGTACAGCTCGATGAACTTCTTCATCCTATATGCGATCCGATGGTTGAAAAGAAAGTAAAGGCCGTGGTAAGAGGATTACCTGCAGGTCCCGGAGCAGCAGTAGGAAAAGTTGTTTTCAATGCTGAAGATGCTGTTGCCTGGTTCCGTAAAGGTGAAAAAGTTATTCTTGTACGTGAAGAAACCAATCCTGAAGACGTAGAAGGTATGAGAGCTGCAGAAGGTATCCTTACCGCTCGCGGTGGTATGACATCTCATGCTGCACTTGTTGCCCGCGGATGGGGTAAATGCTGTATCGTTGGTGCAGGTGCACTTCATGTTGACTCAGCAAAAAAAATTGCTAAAATAACAGGTTCAGATATAGTAATAAAAGAGGGTGATGTATTAACTCTTAACGGTACAAAAGGAAATGTATACACAGGTGCCATTACATTGATGGATGCTACTGAGAACCCACGTTTCAAAGAATTTATGGTAATTGTTGACAAGTATCGTAAAATGGGTGTTCGTACAAATGCTGAAACTCCTGAAGATGCAGTAATCGCACGTAATTATGGTGCAGAAGGTATCGGACTTTTCCGTACAGAGCATATGTTCTATGGGAAAGGTTCAGAACAACCTCTTTTCCTCCTCCGCAAGATGATTCTTAGTGCAAATGAAACGGAACGCAGAAAAGCACTCAATGAGCTCTTCTCGTTTGTCAAAAAAGATATGAAAGCCACCATGGCTGCAATGGACGGACTGCCTGTTACATTCAGGCTGCTTGATCCACCACTCCATGAGTTTGTACCACAGGGTGCAGAAAAACAGGAAGAACTGGCAAAAGCTCTCGGCATTAAAAAAGAGGATGTCGCTAAAAGAGGTGAAGCTCTGCATGAATCAAACCCGATGATGGGACACCGTGGAGTACGTCTGGGTGTTACTTATCCGGAAGTTACAGAGATGCAGATCCGCGCTATGCTTGAGTCATCTGTTGAACTCCTTAAAGAAGGAAAGAAACCTTACCCTGAACTGATGGTTCCTGTTACTTGCGAAGTTGGAGAACTTGATTATACAAAAAAAGTTTTTGACAAGGTAAGAGATGAACTCTGCAAAAAATTCGGTGTAAAAGAGATTTCATGCAAATACGGAACAATGATTGAAATTCCCCGCGCATGTCTTCTCGCCGATCGTATGGCTAAAACGGCTGAGTTCTTTTCATTCGGTACCAACGACCTGACACAGATGACCTTTGGTTTCAGCCGTGATGATACCGGCGCTTTCCTTCATGATTATCTCGACAAGAAGATTCTTGCTTCAGACCCGTTCCAGACAATAGACCAGGATGGCGTCGGACAGCTAATCAAAATGGCTGTTGAAAAAGGACGTGCAACCAGACCAGAACTAAAGGTAGGTATTTGTGGCGAACAGGGTGGTGATCCTGCATCTGTTGAATTCTGTTTCAAGGCAGGTCTTACTTATGTAAGCTGCTCCCCATTCAGAGTTCCTATTGCAAGACTTGCTGCTGCCCAGGCTTCAATAAAATTTGGGAAATAATCGCTTACAAGTAAATAAAAATAAAGGGTTCCTCTTTTCGGAACCCTTTTTCTTTTCATGGCAAAATGTAGTAAAATTGGCAAATCCTTTTAACATAACTATGACCTTTGAAAAGCAATATACCCTAGCTCTTCAGGGTTCATTTATTTAAAAAAATGAACTATATTTCGCAATATTTAATACTGATGCTGTATTATCTAATAATTTATTGATTTTAATACTGATTTTTTAACATGATAAATCCCGTGGAATTATCTGATTATGGCATTCAGAACATTAAAGAGATTATCTATAATCCCTCTTTTGATACCTTATTCGCTGAGGAAAAAAAACCAGGACTTGATGGTTACGAGAAAGGGATTATAACCAGAACGGGGGCAATTGCCATCGACACCGGAGTCTTTACCGGGCGCTCTCCAAAAGATAAATATGTTGTTCTGGATGAAAAAACCAGAGATACGGTATGGTGGAAATCTGATAAAGTAAAAGTTTCGGATAACAAACCTATTTCACTTGAAATATGGAACCACTGCAAAGATATTTCCGCCAGACAGCTTTCAGGAAAAAGACTTTTTGTAATAGACTGTTTTTGCGGGGCAAATAAAAATACGCGTCTGAGTGTAAGGTTTGTGGTTGAAGTTGCCTGGCAAGCCCATTTTGTAAAAAATATGTTTATAAGGCCTGAGCCCGAAGAATTGGCTGCTTTTAAACCGGATTTTGTCGTACTTAATGCTTCCAAAGCAAAAAACCCTGACTGGAAGACACAGGGGCTCAATTCCGAGAATTTTGTGTTCTTTAATCTCACGGAAGGCATGCTGGTTATAGGCGGAACCTGGTATGGCGGGGAAATGAAAAAAGGAATCTTTTCCGTTATGAATTATTACCTCCCCCTCAAAGGAATAGCATCTATGCATTGCTCTGCGAATGTTGGCAAAAATGGCGACACTGCTATATTCTTCGGACTGTCCGGTACAGGAAAAACAACGCTGTCTGTAGACCCTGAGAGAGCGCTGGTGGGTGATGATGAACATGGATGGGACGATGATGGTGTATTCAACTTTGAAGGTGGTTGTTATGCCAAATGTATAAAGCTGAACAAGGAAAGTGAACCCGATATATATAACGCAATAAGACGCGATGCTCTGCTTGAAAACCTGGTAATTTTATCTGATGGCAGCATTGATTTCAACAATAACTCAAAAACAGAAAATACACGGGTCGCATATCCGATATACCATATTAATAATATTGTAAAACCGGTATCAAAAGCCGGACATGCAAAAAAAGTAATATTCCTGTCAGCTGATGCATTTGGCGTTTTGCCACCTGTAAGCCATCTGACTGAAGAACAGACAAGGTATTACTTCCTTAGCGGGTACACGGCAAAAGTTGCAGGAACCGAGAGAGGAATCATTGAACCTCAACCTTCTTTCTCCGCCTGTTTTGGTGCAACTTTCCTTATGCTCGATCCTATCATATATGCCAATGAGCTTACCAGGAAAATGAAAATGCACAATGCCGAAGCCTGGTTGGTAAACACGGGCTGGATGGGAGGTCCATACGGAACAGGAACACGAATAGATCTGGCTTCAACACGACTGATCATTAATGCCATCCTTGATGATTCAATTTTAAATTGTGAATTTACTACTCTGCCCATATTTAATCTAAGTATCCCGTCGGCAGTTAAAGGAGTTGATGAAAATATTCTTGATCCCGGGAAAGTGTGGGAAACTACTTTTAAGTGGCGCATTGCAGCTACCGACCTTGCCATGAAATTCATTAATAACTTCAGCAAATTTACCGGAAACAGTGAGACAGCAAAGCTGGTTAGTTACGGGCCCATTATCTGAAACTATACGTTCTTTATATTGTTGCCTCTGACCTTTTTTAATTCTTTTTAAGTATGAATGTACTGAATATGGCGCTTTCAGTTGTCCTGGCTTACCTGCTTGGATCGATACCATCAGCCGTTTGGATCGGTAAGCGATTTCACAATATCGATATCAGAGAACATGGAAGCGGAAACGCGGGTACAACCAATACTATAAGAGTGTTGGGATGGGCAACTGGTATTCCCGTGCTGCTGATCGATATCCTTAAAGGCTGGCTGGCAGCTATGCTTCCTGTATTCTTTCATCTTGCCCCTCCCGATAGCGCTCTACTTATAAACCTGCAGTTGATGACTGGAATTATTGCCATTATAGGCCATGTATTTCCTGTACTTGCCGGATTCAGGGGGGGGAAAGGAGTAGCTACAGTTTTCGGTGTTTTCCTGGCTCTTAAAACCATTCTGACCTTATGCAGCATGGGTGTATTCCTGGTGGTTTTATTTACAACGGGTATTGTATCAATTTCCTCAATGACCGCAGGAATATCTTTTCCTGTTTTTCTTTATTTATTCTTTGATACTCCTTCTGTTTTGTTTAAAATATTCGCTGTTCTTGTCGGAATCGCTCTTCTGGTAACTCATAAAACAAATATCGGCAGAATATGGAGAGGAGAAGAAACCAGGCTTGTTAAGTTTGGCAAGAAAAAACACCCGCAGGCATAACGCTTCCAGTCAACAATCACCAGTAACCTGTTATAAAAAAACACATAACATGTCGTTGAACAGTTGAAAGGTCGAATGATGTTACACCTGAGACATTACGCTGTTGATACGATGCATCTTTGCACCTTCCTTAGAATTGTTCCAGTAACTGGATCCTCTTGCTGATGGGTGGATGGGTGGCAAAAAGTGATGTTATAGAAAAAGAGGATTTTTTATCTTTTACCTGAGGATTCTCAATAAACAACTGTGCAATATCCTGTCTTTTAACAGCCTCGATGGTAGGGTCATCTGATATCTTTCTGAGCGCTGATGCCAGGGCAAGTGGCCGGTGGGTTAGTTCAGCAGATCCCGCGTCAGCCAGATATTCCCTCTTCCTTGATAAAGCAAACCTCAAAAGAGATGAGATCAGAAAACCAACAACAGCCAGTAACAGAGCAATAATCACAGCTCCTCCTCCATCTTTCTTGCTCCTTCCTCCCCCGCCAAATTGAACAGTCCGGAATAATGCCTGAGAGAGAAATGCAAAAATCCCGACAAAAATAATTGATACAATAAGCAACCTGACATCCCGGTTTTTTATATGAGTCAGTTCGTGTGCTATTACCGCTTCAAGTTCCTCATCATTAAGCTTTTCAATGATACCTTTCGATAATGAAATTGAATAAGTATTTTGATTTATACCGCTTGCAAAAGCGTTCAGGGAATCATCGTCAATTATATTAATCTTTGGGGTTGACATACCGGTGGAAATGCACAGATTTTCAACAAGGTTATAAACCCTTTTGTTCTCATTCCTGGCCAGGGGTTTTGAATCGGTGGCGGAATTAATCATGGCTGAATGTGAAAACCATGCAATTGTAAACCATGCAAGTACACCGATTATTATGAATGGTACAGTAGTAACGAAACTATGGTTAACCTGGCTGATGGTTCTGTGTTCTTCCGAGCCCATCGACAGGAAAAAGAAGAATAGCCATGTCAGCACGAAAAAGATCAATGGAAACATCACCAATAACAGTACCGAATTGGAATTATTTCTCCATATCTGACTCTGCAGACCAAAATATTTCATATAATCAGAACTGGATTTTAGGAGGTTGTTCTGCTTCAGCCCTCTGAGCACCAAGTTCAAACATAGGTTCACGTTTGAAATTAAACAGTGTTGCAATGAGGTTTGAAGGGAACAGTTCGGTTGCAACATTGAGTTCTTTGGTAGCTGAGTTAAAGAATCTGCGTGCGGCAGCTATCTTGTTTTCAATATCAGCAATTTCATTCTGCAATTCCATAAAATTCTGGCTGGCTTTAAGATCGGGATATGCTTCTACTGATACCTTTAATCCTTCAAGAGCAGTGGATAACTTAGTTTCTGCTTCTATCTTTTCATTTATTGTAGTAGCCTTCATAGCATTGCTACGAGCTTCGGTAATATCTGTAAGCACACCTCTCTCATGTCCCATATAACCTTTTACCGAATCAACCAGCTGAGGAATCAGATCGTGCCGCTGTTTCAATTGAACGTCAACATCAGCAAATGCCTGTTCCCTGTTATTTCTCAGTCTGACCAGCCTGTTGTATAATGAAACAGCTATCAGAATAACAAGAACAATGATCGCCAGGAAAAATAGTACTACTATCATTTTAAGATTGTTTTAAATTATTTTTTGACCAACTTTTTAATACAATATATTTAAAAATAAAGATAGTTATATTTGCGATAATTATATTGCGTGAATTATCATTTTTAAGTTACTGATATATAATTTTATAAAAATTATCTGACATGGAAAAGAGTTTAAAGGGAACAAAGACTGAACAAAATCTCCTGAAAGCTTTCGCAGGGGAATCACAGGCAAAGAACAGATACGAATTTGCGGCAAAGGTTGCAAAAGAAGAAGGTTTTGAACAAATATCAGGGATCTTCCTTGCAACTGCCCTGCAGGAACAGCAACACGCAAAAAGATTTTTCAGGTTTCTTGAAGGAGGAATGGTACAAATTACGGCTAGCTATCCGGCAGGTAAAACTGAAACAACGAAGGACAATCTCCTTGCTGCTGCAGAAGGGGAACATGAAGAGTGGAGTGATCTTTATCCTTCTTTTGCCAAGACAGCAGAAGAAGAAGGATTTAAGAACATTTCAGCAGCATTTAAAGCTATTGCCATCGCCGAGAAAGCCCATGAAGACAGATACAGAAAATTACTCGGGAATGTTATGCAGGATAAGGTATTCCAGCGTGATGAAAAAGTCTTCTGGTATTGCAGAAAATGCGGTTATGTACACTTCGGTACAAAACCTCTTAAAAACTGTCCGGCTTGTCTCCACCCCGAAGCTTATTTTGAACTCCTTCCAGATAATTATTGATTATGATTGATGGGAAAGATGCTCTGGAGCTAATAATAAGCCGACAGAGCGACAGAAAATACAGCGACAAACCTGTTGAGAAGGAAAAACTTGACAGGATAATTGAAGCAGGCAGAATGGCTCCTTCTGCCTGCAATTCCCAACCATGGAAATTCATTCTGGTAACCGATCGTGATATAAACAATCAGATTGCAGAGGCTGCCTCCGCAAAACTGATAGGGATGAACAGTTTTGTTGCCCAGGCAAATGCCATTATTGTAATTGTAAGAGAAGGACCCAACCTTTCTTCAAAAGTAGGAGCCACTATTAAAAACAAGGATTATTCTCTGATAGATATAGGTATTGCTACTCAAAACATATGCCTGCAGGCAAAAGCCGAAGGAATCGGATCGTGTATCATCGGTTGGTTTGATGAGAATGAACTCAAAAAAATCCTCGTCATACCAAAATCAAAACGGGTTGAGTTGATCATCACACTGGGATATTCCCTGAGCGAGCAGCGTGAAAAAAGGAGAAAACCGTATTCGGAGACTGTATCTATTAATAAATATTGAGCTTAGATAAACAGAAGTTGCTTCAGTGAAATACAAACTTACAAAAACAGAAAAGATAAATCCGATTGAACCACCGTGTAAAAAGACGATCTACATTACACAGGCTGAAGCACTTGAAGCAATTGAACATATGAAAGGAATACACAGAATAGAATTGAGCACATATCAGTGTTCTCTTTGCGGTTATTGGCATCTTACTTCAAAAAAAAAATAAAAGTGTCAGATTGTTTCCTGTCTTTTACACAGGAACTACCAGCTTCGCAAGGGCCACCTTAATCCGTTTTACAGCCTCCACAAGCAGATCATCTGATGTCGCATATGAAATTCTGAGGCATTCAGGCGCTCCGAAAGCATCTCCCCCAACTGTTGCAACCCTTGCCTTCTCGAGCAGGTAAAGTGCAAGATCATCGGAGTTAGAGATTTTTGTTTCTCCATCCGATTTACCATAGAAGTAACTGACATCAGGCATTACATAAAAGGCACCCTGTGGAATTCTGACTTTTACTCCATGAACCTCTTTAAGAAGACCGCAAATCAGATCACGCCTGCGAAGAAATGCCTCTCTCATAATTTTCCGGGAATCACCTTTGCCCTGTATGGCAGCCAGTGCGGCCCGCTGAGCTATTGAACATACCCCTGAAGTAAACTGTCCCTGTAATTTATTACATGCTTTTGCTATCCATAATGGCGCACCTATATATCCTATTCTCCATCCGGTCATAGCATATCCTTTTGATACCCCATTAAGAGTAATTACCCTGTCGTATATAAAATCAAAGGAGGCCATACTAACATGTTCCCCGGTGAAAATAATATGCTCATAGATCTCATCTGAAATTACGAATACTCCTTCATGTTTTTCTACTACCCTGGCAATATTCTCAATCTCATTGCGGGTATAAACCATACCTGTGGGATTTGAAGGCGAATTGAAAATAATTAACCTGGTTTTATTTGTTATTGCAGCCTCCAGTTGTTCAGGCCTAATTTTGAAATCATTCTCAAGTTTAGCTTTTATGATTACAGGTTTTCCCTGCGCAATTATTATCTGATCGTAGTAACTTACCCAGTATGGAGCAAGAATGATTACCTCATCGCCCGGATTGACTATCGATAAGATCACATTTATAAGTGAGTGTTTCCCACCTGCAGATACGATCACCTGATCGGCAGAGTAACTGATGCCGTTTTCATCTTTAAACTTCTTTGAAATTGCTTCGCGAAGATCTGCATACCCGGGTACCGGAGGATACTTGGAATAATTATCATCTATTGCCTGCTTGGCTGCCTCTTTTATGTAATCGGGAGTATTGAAGTCGGGCTCACCCAGACTAAGACTGATAATGTCAATCCCTTTTGCCTTTAATTCCCTGCTCTTCTGTGCCATTGCCAGTGTCTGCGAGACAGATAATGATTTAACCCGGTCAGATAAATATTCCATATTATTATAAGTATATTAATCACATTAAAAAAGATACGATAAAAGTATGAACTAAAATTGAAAAACCGAATAAAGTAAAGCATTATCACAAAGAACACAAAGAGGCTCCACTATAAAAAATAGAAAGGCCGGCTATTCTGGTATAGGGGTCAGAATATCCCGATGACTTTTAACTTTGTGTACTTAGTGCCTTTTTACCCGCCATTATTTTTGCAAGGGGGACTTTGCGTCCTTTGTGGTTAAAAAGGACTTTCTAAATAGCTCCAAATTAAATTCAGTGAAATTCGCGAAAGAACGGATTCGCAGAAGAATAATAATGGTTGAAAATAAAAAAGAATAACTTAAGTTTGTATAGAAATCTAAAATTCAGAAAAATGGATACTCTGTCAGACATTTTGAAAATTACTCTTCCTGCACTGATTGTATTCTTCACTGCATGGGCACTCCTCAGAAATATGATAAAAAATGATCAGGACAAGAGAAGACAGGAACTGATACTTCAGAACAGCCGTACGGTAACACCCATAAAGCTTCAGGCCTACGAAAGAATTGTTCTTTTCCTCGAAAGGATCTCCCTTGAATCATTATTGGTAAGGGTAAGTACCCACGATATGACTGCACCACAGCTCCATTCAGCTCTTCTCAATGCAATCAGAAGCGAATTTGAGCACAATCTGTCCCAACAGATCTATATGAGTCAGCAAGCCTGGGCAGTGGTGAAAAATGCCCGTTCAAATATGATCAAAATCATTAATAGCGAAGTTGAAAAGTTGCCACCCGATTCAACCGGACTGTTATTAAGTAAACGCCTCCTTGAAAAGATAATGGATCTTGACATAGAGCCTACAAGGGCTGCCATTGATTATGTAAAAAATGAGGTTTCAGGGATAATCTGATGATCTGTTAGCTCAGCACTCTGTGGTTCTTGTGTAACCAAATACAAATAACTTACAAAGAACTTACAAAGAACTTACACAGAGTTGCACAGAGGAGCACTGAGATGCAATGACAAGAATGCCTACCCATTAAAGAAGCTCCACACTCCGCTTCACAAAAGTACTGAGCTCTTCCCCTCTCAGCATATTGTTAGCCAGCAATGCGAGATCGATAAGTTGTTTTACAAGTTTATTGCCGTTCCCGTATGTCTCCAGAATATCTTTTCTGGTATTTTCAACAGTTGTAAGCTCCTTACGCAACTTTTCAAGATCATCTTTTTCAACCTGGCTGATCTCTTCTGCTTTTTTCTTCTTGTGATCCTGTTCCATAAAGGCAATTTCTTCCTTTATACGTTTTCGCTCAACATTATTTTCTGTGAGTCTGGCTCCTTCCTGATTCTGAAGATCTTCAGATATCCTACTGACAATATGATTGTTAGGATTTACCACCAGATTATAGCTATCGGGTAACTCACCATAAAAATTCATTCCTCCACCCATAGCCGACATATCCTTCATACGGCGCATAAATTCCGACTGGGTAATAATGACCGGAGCCTCATTCTCGTCAAGTGTTTCAAATACAACATTAAAGATCTCTTTGGATTTCACCTTGATATTAAAGACACTCTTAAGATCCTCTTTCTGTTCTTCTGATAATTTTGACTCCCGTGTTTCATCTTTAAGAATGAGTTTGTCGACAACGTCGGAATCTACTCTTACGAATCTTGTATCTTTCAGTTTGGTTTCAAGCTGATTTATCATATGAACGTCGAGCTGACCGTCGAGGAGTAAAACATCATAACCCTTGCTTCTGGCTTTGTCGATATATGTGAACTGATCCGTCTTGTTCGTTGAATACAAATAGATAAGTGTATTATTTTTATCTGTCTGCTTCTCCTTTATCAGCTTTTCATATTCCTCAAATGTAAAGTACTTATCTTCAGTGTTCTTCAGGAGAGCGAACTTTGAGGCTTTTTCATAGAACTTCTCCTCGGTAATCATACCGTATTCTATAAACAGTTTAAGATTATCCCACTTTTTTTCAAACTCTTCCCGGTTATTTTTAAATATCTCATTTAGCCTGTCAGCAACCTTTTTAGTTATATGACTCGATATCTTCTTCACATTAGAGTCGCTTTGCAGATAACTTCTTGACACGTTGAGCGGAATATCAGGTGAATCGATGACTCCGTGCAGGAGCGTCAGAAATTCAGGTACAATGCCCTCTACGGAATCCGTAACAAACACCTGGTTGCAATAGAGTTGTATCTTATTCTTCTGTATCTCAATATTGCTTTTTATCTTAGGAAAGTAAAGGATTCCGGTAAGTTTGAACGGGTAATCAACATTCAGGTGAATATAAAACAATGGATCCTCACCCATCGGATAAAGCTCCCTGTAAAATTTAAGGTAATCCTCCTCTTTCAGATCTGCTGGTTTAAGAGTCCAGGCAGGTTTGGTGTTGTTGATTATTTTGTCTTTGCCTGTCTCAACCGACTTTCCGTCTTTCCATTCTGTTTCCTTTCCGAATGCAATTTCAACCGGCAGAAACTTACAATATTTTTTAAGCAGTTGTTCAACTTTCCCATCTTCAAGAAAATCTTTTGACTCTTTATCAATATATAATATAACATCAGTGCCAATATCCACCTTTTCAACATCATCGATAGAAAATTCAGGACTTCCGTCGCAAGTCCATTTAACTGCCTGTGCTCCTTCCTGATATGATTTGGAAATTACTTCAACCTTATCAGATACCATGAATGAAGAATAAAATCCAAGACCGAAATGACCGATTATTGCACTCGACTGATCCTTATATTTATCGAGGAAGTCGTTAGCACTTGAGAAAGCAATCTGATTAAGATATTTATCTACCTCATCCTTGGTCATTCCAATTCCTCTGTCACTGACCTTAATTGTTTTCTTCTTTTTATCAACAGACACATGTATTGTTGTATCGCCAATTTCTCCTTTAAAATCTCCTGCAGCAGCCATAGTCTTCAACTTCTGCGTAGCATCAACAGCATTTGAAATAAGTTCACGGAGGAAAATCTCATGATCAGAATAAAGGAATTTTTTTATTATCGGGAAAATGTTCTCAGTTGTTACTCCAATCTTTCCGGTTTCCATATCTTAAAGTTTTATAGTTTAACATGAATAATCTGCCGAATACTTTCAAAAGGTGTGCCGTAAGTTTTCAACTGACAAATAGTCACACCGGCATTATAATCAAACATGTAATTTCCAATTCTCTCTTCCTTTTTTAAAAGAATAAGTATCCCACTTCATTATCACGATGAAGTTGGTTAAAAAGGACTTTTGCAATAGCCCGAAACCACTTGTTTATAATGCTTTTTTATGATTAAAAATACTGCGGCAGCTGGAAATAGGCAAACAGGACAAATAACAAAGAGAGCAGAAGAAAGCCCAGCAGAACGTAGACTGAAATATTTCTTTTTCGCCTGAAGATGTTGATACTATGTTCGCTTATCAGCTTTTTGACGGCATTGTGAATCCGGAGTATTGAATTTGTATTTTTAGGAATGTATGCATCTATGTTGAACTTAAGGGTTTTCCTGATCATCTCCATCCTGTCAGGTGACCCCAATAATATAAGACCTGTCCGCACATCAATGCTTTTTATTTCACGGATAAGCTGATCGATAGTTTCAAATTGTTCTTTTGTATCGTACAGATTAAGTATTGCCACTTTGCAGAAAGTATGTTCTTTTTCTTCAATAAGCTGATGGAGGAGTTCCTCCCTGGTTGGGAAAGATACGACTGTATATCTTGAAACGTCGCTAAACCTTTTCCTGACATCCTCAGAAAATCCCCTGTGATCGTCGTAGCAATAAAGGTGTGTTCGGGTGTTTTTTGGCATACTGTCGTGAAATTACTATTTTTTTTCTATTCGTCATTCCTGACATCTACATTCAGAACCAGTTTCCATAAGCCGTTTTCAAAATTATAGGCATCAAAGGAATAATCAGGCCCGTAATACTGATGCTGATCTTTATGGGAGGAGGAAAATGGCACCAGATGATCAAAAACGATGGAACTATCGGATCGGAAACGTAATGACATCATTGCATTTGATGCATATTCAAAGACTGCACGGTATTTTTTCTTTCCTCCCGACTCGAACCATTTCCTGCCAAAAACTATTGAATCATCAGGCTTAAAACTCAGTACTTCAATGATTTTACTGCTTATATCTGTGTTGCTGTAATCAATACCCAGAAGTATCCAGCATTGTTTATTATCAATGTTAAAAGGTCTCAGATCATAATATAATGCTCCATACCAGTTAGATTCTGTATATATAGTATCTGTTTCGACAGGTTTTTCGTTATAACTAACAGATAACCTGTATATTTTATTTGGGTTACCGGCACCCTGTTTCCTTATGAAATAACAAAAATACTTCCCTGGTTCATCCTCTAAGACAAGATTCCATGTAATTATCATCATGGAAGAATCAGGCGAAACAATCTGACCGAGGTACCTCAGGTTTGTGAACCTGAAGGTAAAAACCGAATCAGATTTCACATAATCATCGATGATCAGCCGAATCGAATCATTTATCCTTACCCTGTCAGTATCGACATAATTATCAATCAGCCTGTCAAAAAGCCCTTCCAGCCTCTGCGATGTATCTGTTACAGGAATCTGACTTTTCCCGGTTCCGGTAGATATTAAAAAGAAAAATATAAGGTATATGCTGAATATTTTCATCTGATCTTAACGTTTTTTTCCGCATCATCGAGTAGTTTCTTCAATAACCCGCATGCCTCAGCAATCTCGGCTTCAGTAATAATTAACGGGGGTGCTATTCTGAAGGCATTGTCGCAGAAAAGAAAATAATCAAGAACCAATCCAAGTTCCGGAGCATGGCTGATTACGTATGGGATATATGCCTTATTGCTAAGCTTAACTGCCATTAATAGTCCTTCTCCCCTCACTTCAGAGATCAACTTGTGTGAAAGCTCATTTTTAAACAAATCTGATTTCGGGTTGCAATTCTCAGCCAGTTTCTCATCAACAATTACATTCAACGCAGCCAGGCCTGCTGCACAGCAAACCGGATGTCCTCCGAATGTGCTGATATGACCAAGTGGAGGGTTGCTGACAAGAGCTGACATAATCTCTGTTGAAGAAATGAATGCACCTAAAGGCATCCCGCCTCCAAGTGCTTTTGCCAGCAGAAGGATATCGGGTACAACTCCGAATCTGTTAATCGCGAACATATGACCCAACCTGCCAAAACCGGTCTGTATCTCATCAAAAATAAGTAACGTTCCTGTGAGAGTACATCTTTCCCGGAGTTTTAACAGGAAATCATTCTCAGGATAAATGATACCTGCCTCACCCTGTACCGGTTCAACAATCACGCACGCAGTTTTGCTGTCGATAAAATCCAGCGATTTTACATTATTGAAATCCACCTGGAAAGTATCCGGAAGAAGAGGTCTGAATGCATTCTTATATAATTCACTTCCCTGTAGACTCAATGCCCCGTGAGTACTTCCGTGATAGCAATTTTTGAATGAAATAATCCTGCTCCTCCCTGTGAATCTTTTTGCGAGTTTTAATCCTCCCTCAACAGCTTCACTGCCAGAATTTACAAAATAGCATGAGCTCAGGTCAGGAGGTAAAAATTCTGTCAGACGTTCTGCGTATTTAACCTGTGGACTCTGTATAATCTCACCATACACCATCAGATGCATATACAGATCTACCTGGTTTCTGACGGCTTCTACAACTCTGGGATGACCATGCCCTGTATTGCTTACTGACACGCCCGAAATAAGATCCATATATCTTTCACCTGACGGACCATACATATAGATACCCTTAGCGCTGACAATTTCAAGCATCATTGGTGCTGACGAGGTTTGTCCCAGGTGTTGCAGGAACAGTTGACGATTAGTAAGCATGCGAAAATTTTGTGATTATCTGGCCATCACATTTATGTCGTTCAGCAATGAGTCTCTGAATGACTTCCCGACCGGAATGCTTTTGACAGAACCACCGACAATAAGATCGAGTGTATTCTCTTTAATGGTCTGGATCATACTCTTGTTAATAATGAATGATCTGTGAACTCTTATAAAGACCCCTGAAGGCAATTGGTTTTCAATGGCTTTCATTGTGAAATGAATTGTAAACCGGTCATCATTTGTGTTCAGGGTTACATAATTTTCAAGAGCTTCAATATATATTATCTCCGTGAGTTTCAGTTTAACCAGCGATGAGCCCTTTTTAATAAATATTTCCTCATCACCACTGGGAATTACTTCTTTGCGTGCAAAATACCTGATTGTCTTATCAATGGCTTTACAGAAACGTCCGTATGTAACAGGCTTAAGAAGATAATCAACAACATTAAAGTCGAAAGCTTTTAAAGCAAATTCCTCCGCCGATGATACTATTATTATATTAGGAGGAAAATCAAGACTGCGGATAAAATCAAATCCGTTCATTTCCGGCATCTGGATATCGAGGATGACCAAATCAATATCCTGCCTTTGTGTCAGAACATTCCTTGCAGCGAGCGAATCACTGAAAGTACCAATCAGATTAAGAGAGGTAGACTTGCTGACATACCCTTCCAGGATTTTGCAGGTTAAAATATCATCGTCAACTATAATGCAATTCATGTGCAAATTGTTGTTTTGGCAAACGATTTCCTGACCAAAAATAGTAAATATTTTTTAAGAAGGTTTAAGAATCATATTAAAGTTGAAAATCTTTTATCATTTTGTTTGAATTTATTGATTTATTCAACCAAAGTGACTTTAATTAAGGATGAATACAATAGACAATAATTATCAAGTATTTAAAATTAATGCAAATTTATTCTAAATACTCTTGTCTCCAGGTACTTCTGATATTCTAAAGCAGGTTAAAACAGTCACCGAAATTACTGCCTCTTTTCACAGTATAAAGCAGAACCTAGGGTTAAACTAATTGAATATTCAATAATTTATCTTTTTGGTCCTTTGGTTCCATATTTATGAGGGACAGCTTATATTTTTCCTTGAGATCGGCGGGTTCCCGCTTTCCATTGATGAGATGGATTATTAAGACGAATAAAACCGGTATTATGAAAACTCATAATAGAGCTTAATGACAGAATGGAACCCTGTTGATTACGCACAAAAAATTTATTCAAATCAACAATGTCATTCCTGAAGAGACTATCGGCCCGGGCAATCACATGGAAATTCCTGCTATATGTAGTGAAGTCATTCATATAACTGCTGCCGGGAAATGGCAGAATGGAACTGCTCCCTTACAGTCGCATTAGTCTTTTATCCAGAATCGTTCAATTTCTTCCAGTGATTTCCCAGCTGTTTCGGGGATTAATTTCCACACTATTAACATATATGGGATACAAACTACTGCAAACAGAAAGAAAGTGCCCATTGGTGAAAGATTTTCTAATAACCATGGAGTTAGTTGACCTATAAGGTAGGTGCCTAGCCACAGGGAGAATCCTGCAATTGACATAGCCAACCCCCGGACTTCTATTGGAAACATTTCAGAGAGCAGGACAAATATCACTGCGCAAATCGATATCGCACAGCAGAATATATATAATAAGAATAAAGCGAGTAAGAAACCCGAAGGTATTCCCAATGTTTTACCTAACAAAAAATAAAGTCCGATCAATACCAGTGAAATTATCATTCCGGAAACTCCCCAATAGACTAACTTTTTACGACCTACTTTATCAATAATAATAAGTGCTATCACTGTAGTTATGGCATTCACCAACCCCACTAACACCTGGTAGAAAAGAGAGTCGCCGCTTGACAGTCCGTTATCCATAAAAATCGTTGGACCATAATACAAAACGGCGTTCACACCCATGAACTGCCCCAGAATTGCAATTGCCGCACCTATAAGAACAGCTTTCCGGATACCTGGTTTCATAAGAAATGTCCATTCGTTTTGTTTTCCTTGGTGCAGGACCTGTTGAGTTTCATTTATTTGTATACGTGCAAAAGCGTCATTTTTATAAATCCTGGTTAAAATGGGAAATGCACGTTCAGGCTGATGTTTTAAAATGAGCCAGCGTGGACTTTCAGGGATAGAAAATATTATTAACAGGAATAATAAAGATGGTAAAGCTGACATACCCAACATGCCTCGCCAATATTCATTAACAAATATTTTTCCAATCAGACCATCACCCGGACTACCGGCTTTTGCAATATTTAAAAGTTGATAATTAACTAAGTAAGCACCAAGGAATCCGATGGTTATCGCCAACTGATACAGAGAAACTAATCGTCCCCGGTATTGCGTGATTGATACTTCAGAAATGTACAATGGAGAAATGATGGAGACAACTCCAATTCCTATGCCCCCGACAATCCGGCAGATAACCAGTTCTGCAAATCCTCCTGAGATAGCACAACCTACGCCGGAGGAGGTAAAAAGTACTGCAGCTATCATCAGTGTTTTTTTCCGGCCGATGGCATCGCTTAATATGCCGGCAACCAGTACACCAAATATTGAACCAGCCAATGCACATCCGACATACCAACCTTGATTAATAGTGTCTAAACCAAACTGGACTGTGACAAGTTTTATAGTACCCGAAATGACTGCAGCATCGTAACCAAATAAGAATCCTCCTATTGCGGCAACTATAGAGAGAAAAATAACATATCCCAGAGTATTTATATGTTTGTGTCTCATTTTAAATTCAAAGTTTTAGTTCAGGCTATCCTTTTGATCTGCCATTATTATGTTTGCGGTTCTAAGCTGATAAGGTATCTGTTCTGAGAGTCTCATTCAAGAATCTTCCAAACTTCAAACAGGCCTCTGGGAACATGAAAGCATCCTTTCCATTTTCCTCCTTTCAGTTCAAGCAAAGGCTTTCCTTCACGATTGAGATAGCCAAACCATTCCGGATATTCAGGATCCTTAAAATGATTCCAGGTATATTCATGAATCATTTCGAACCAGTTCTTACAAGCTTTATTTCCGGTAAGACTATAACCTTTTGCCATCGAAATCAATGTTTCGATATGAACCCACCATAATTTCTGATCCCATTCAAGTTGTTGGAGCGGATGTCCTTTAATATCAAGAAAATAAAATATCCCTCCATGTTTTTTATCCCAACCATTATCAGTTGAACACAGTAAAATATCAATGCACTTATCAATTAAAGACTTATCATTATTACGTACTGCTAGATCCATCATAAACCACATTGCCTCATTAGTATGTCCGGGATTAAGGAGTCGTCCTTCAAATGAATTACTGAAATTGCCCTCGGGTGTTACATTTTCAAGGATTAATCCTGATTCCTGATCATAAAAAACATTCATCACCTCATTTATCAGTGGCTGAATGGTTTTGTTCACATGGTCTGTTCCAAGCACATCTTCCATTATCAGTGACAGATTGCATAAGATCATTGGCAGAGAAAAGCTTTTCAGTGGCCGTGTTCCGGGATAAGCTTTATTGTATATTCCTTTTGGGGTTTCCTGCCGTTTCAGAATATTTTTATAGGTATTAAGTGCAATTATTTTGTATTCTTCATTACCTGTCGCTTTGTAAAGTTCGCTGAAAGCCATGGCAGCAAAACAGTCTGAAAAAACATTATAAGGCTGGGTCAGTGGTTTTCCTTCCCGTGTTAATGAAAAATACCAGTTGCCTTGTGCATCCGTACCATATTTTTTCATAAAACCGGCACCATGGAAAGCCATATCCAACCATTCCTGTTTTTTTTCGATCTTGTTGCAGATCATTGAGAAAAGCCACACCTCACGACCCTGAAGCCACATAAATTTATCGGTATCAAAAACCTCACCACGACGGTTCAGACAGGTAAAATAACCACCGGAAACCTTGTCTCGGGAATTATTTAACCAAAAAGGAACCACTGATTCAAGTAATTCATCCCTGTATTGATTTGCGTAAATCCTCAATTCATTTAACATATTGTCTTTTCGAATTTTTTTTATAGAATCAGATCTTGTGCAATTTGTTCAGTTATTGCAGGCTTTTGATAAAATCAAGATAGTAATATCTTAACCATGAAGCGTCACTGCCACCAGGCCCTGTCGGGCACATATCGCTATAATATTGATACGAGACTGCTTTTGTAATATGTGAGGTTGGCATTTCAGCCAGAAGCTGACTTTTTATACGGTCAATTGTAACCGCTCCCTGAGGTGCTTCACTAAAAGTTTCCAGATCAGTCCAAAACTCTCCCGAATAGCTCGTGTTTTCATACAACCCATTATCAGCTTCACTATAATAAGTACCAACCTGATCAAGAGCCACATGATTTACCCCCACACCATCCTGCAGCATGATTATCTGCAGATTACATTTGCACAACTCCGTCATAAAATCTTTTAGCCGGGTGGGTGAAGTAAGTCCGGAATTAAAAAATGCCGCAATTGATACAGGTTTTGAGTCAAAACTATGCAACTTATCAGAAATTTTATTTACCAGATTATCTTTAAATACTGCTACCAGTTCTGCTGAATTATAAGCATTGGGTTCCGGTTCGTGTGGTATATACCAACCTTTAAATGCCGGATCCTTTCCAAATTGTGAATTTATTTCCGTTGCAATTGAAATACACCTGTCGGCATGCAGTTTCAGCCAATCGATATTGGTTTGATTATCCCAATATTCATCATTAAAATACAGACCAATAAAAACTGATATTGCTTTGGCATTTGCAGCGGCCAGTAGACTGGACAGAGCATTTGGATATTTCGTAGTGGTAAAAGTATTGGTTGAATTAAAATAAGTATTATCACCGTAGGAAACAAACTGAATAATTGCTGTATTCATCCCTATTTCTTTCATTTCCTGAAATTGGTTCTCCCATTCCTGTTTCGACCAGCTTTCCTTACCCCAGAAATCAACAAAGGTTCCTGTCAGAGCTTTTTTGGCATCAACCACAATTGTTTCGTCCTTCGTAATTACCTCGTCCGTGTGTTTTGAACAGGAGCATACAGAAATTATAAGGATGACGGACAGAAAATAATATATGAGCTTTTTCATGTGCAAAAAAACTAAACTATGCTTCTATAAATTATATATCCTTATCCTGAACCAAAATGGGCTCCTTACCTTCCAGATCCTGTTTAGCAAACCGGGCTGTAACAGTTTTAATTTCACCAGGAAGCAAACTAAAGAAATTATCGCTCCAGAATGTTGGCAATATTTCTTCACCTCCATCTCCTTTTGTAATCATTAACCTGTTGAAGAAAGCCAGTTTGTCTGATGGGTTTCTGACTGTTATTTTCATAACCACATCATCATATTCATAAGAGATCACACGGGTCATATCAAGATTGACCTTTTGCATTTTAGTTATATCTCTGAAGTCATCTTTTCCGGTTGAAGAGAACCAGTAAAAATTATCTGAAACAACATTTCCGTTTTGATCTTTTAGCTCAAGCTTTACAAAATAGATTGGTGACAGGCCTTCTATTTTGGGTAATTTGAAAAGCTCTTTGTAACAATCTTCATTAATAGTAAGTTTCTCTTCTTTTTTCCACTTTAAATTCATGTCAAAGTTAAAAACCCGTATTGATGCAGTTAAGTTTTCATATTGTTTATGAATTCTATTTATGACAGAAACAGTAAAATCATTTTCATTCAACTGAATATGAAGTTGCTCCATTGCTTTCTTAGCATAAAAATATCCAGCATTAGGATTCAGGAACCAGTCATAGATCTGCCATAATACCTGGGGCCAGGTAGCATTTAGTTTCCATATCATTACTCCTGATGTAATATCCCACATGCGATGGTTTGCAGCTTCATACATTGCCCGGTAACTACCTGCATTTACATATTGCGCATTGCGGATGTACTCCTCAGCGGTTGAAGGTTGACCAAATTCCTCTCTGATTGCATTGTCATAGGCTTTGTATGCATAGCCGTCTCCATCCCAGGCATCGTGATAAGCCCATTTTTTATCCAAAGGATATATATCATTTTTCTTACCCTGTCCAAGATCGAAGATGTACTTTTTCATACTTGACAGTGTCGATATTGCCGGCACTCCCATTTCGTTACGAAACATCTGTTGCTTTACTTCGAGCACCATGTTGTAGTAGTAGGGATGAGGATACCAGGTGTAATCCGGCAGACCCTCATCGGTTGTTCCCGTAGGAAGGTCAGGTTTCATATAAGGAGTAAGTTTATCCACATCCCAGCCATAACTTGATGTAGCTAAAAATGGTCTTGTCGGATCGAACCTTTTAATGTAATCACGCAATGGTACATATATTTCCTCACGTACAAGGGATTCATTTGCAATCGCCCATAAAACAAGACTTGGGTGATTACGATATCTTTTTACTATATCATACGAGTTTTTAAGAGACAGTTTGGTGTCAAGAGGGTTGACGAAACTTTTTGTTCCCGGATAGCTCGTCCAGCACTGATAAAATGTTTCCCACATCAGTAGTCCGTATTTATCATATACATCCATTACCTGATCGGGAGGAGAAGGCATGTCTTCGGTACCAATCATATTAACATTTGCCTCTGCCATTAAACGGCCCTCATTGTACATTCTTTTCTCGTTCATATCAAGCATCATGTCGGGTTGAATCCATCCTCCCCTACAGAATATTCTTTGACCATTTACCCAGAAAATACGCCCGAAATCACCGTTAATCTCTTTAAATGTACAGGTTATTTCCCTGATACCGAATGTAGTATTCTTAGTATCTGATACTTTCCCATCAATTTCAAAAACCAGTTTCAGATTATGCAAATACTGTTTCCCATAACCATTTGGCCACCACAAATACGGGTTATTAATAGTTAACTGAGAATACTCTTTGGGTGAAAATGAAAGAGTAAGAGTCTTGCCGGCAGGTATCTCCACTTCTCTCTCGAAGGATATGGTTTTTAATTTGCCAGGCATTTGCTTTTTATAAGTATTGAAATCGACTTCATTTATCAAATCAATACTTCCCTTTAAAATGCCTTTTCTCGAAGAAGTTCCCGAATTCTGAAGATCTGCTGAAACCGTTATATTGGCATGGGTCGTATCGGGCAGGGGAAGATCAGTTACGATGTAAGGATCAATAATAACCACATCATTGGTATAAGTCAGATATACATTCTGATAGATGCCCATATTCCGGTCCCTGACAACAGGTGCACAATCCCATCCTGCTGAAAATTTCAGTGTTATATCTTTAAAAATATCTTCTCCCTGGCCGCGGAACTGACCGAATGGCTCAAACAGGTAGCCAGGATTAGGCGTTCCAACATGATCAACCTGGTGAATTTTTACAGCGAGCACATTTTCACCGTCAAAATCAGCATAGTCAGTAATATCATACCTGAATCGCTGGAACATACCGGCCATTTCCTGCGCGTTGGCTATTTGTTTGCCATTCAGCCAGAGATCAGCACGGTAATTAATCCCATCGAAATTCAACCATATTTTTTTACCCTTATTTTCCTGTGAGATCCGGAATGTTGTTCTGAACCAGTAAGGGTCCTTAAAAGCATTTGGATGATCTTTCAGATGGCTGTATTTACCTAAATCCAAACGTTTGCTTAAAGTGTCTGATGCATCAGGAATGCGCAGATCGTTCAAATCGAAGTGAGGGTCAGGATATATGCCTGCTTTTACCAGAGCCCTTAAGACAGTGGTAGGAACTTCAGCGTTAGTCCATTTATCATCATTAAAACCTGAAGAAGATATAACACTTTCTTTTTCAGAAACCTGTGTTGATGACTCAAGTTTCCATTCCTTTAATAGTTGCTTTTTATCAGCAGTTATTAAATGTTTATCTTTATTATTACCAGGCGATTGAAGCGTCAATACTGAAACTGTAACCAATACTAATAAGATTCTTTTCATATTTTTTTCACTAATTATTTCCGATTACAAGACAGGCTGCACCAATGAAACCAGCAAAGTCGCCTAACTCAGCCGGAACAATTTTTGTTTTCTGAGAGGGTACCGGGCATATCCATTTCTTCAAAGTTTCTTCCATTGAAATTTTAAAAAAATTATATGCGTTAGCTATAGAACCCCCAATAACCACAATATCGGGATCAATCATATTAATTGACCACGATAGCGGTACAGCAAGATGTGCACCAAATTCTTTCCATGTTTGCAGAGCCTGTTCATCACCCTGAACAGCCAGGTGAAAAACATCAAGAGATGATTTGTCCTCTCCTGAAATGGATTTGTAAATCTTTGAAACACCGGCACCTGAAATAAAATCCTCGATGGTACCTGACTGGTATGGCGAGGGCCAGATTTCCGCTGCCGTGCCTGTTGAACCATTAAATATTTTTCTGTCAAGTATTATAGCACATCCAAGTCCGGTTCCTAATGTAAAACCAATTACATTTTTCCGATTCGCCGCTGCACCAAAAATACATTCGCCCAATATCAGACAATTGGCATCATTATTTAAATAAACAGGAACTCCGAAATAATCCTCGATTGTTTTGCGAAGGGGGAAAAAATGCATTGTCGGCAATTGCGGGCATTCAAGTATAACTCCCCCATCTATATCCAATGGACCTGTAGCGCCAATGCCAATACCCATAACATCGCTGATGGACGACCCTATATTACTTAATGAAAGCTCAACGGAATCAGTAATCCTTTTTATAATCATCTCAACCGGCTCGGTACCTCCGGTTTGAATTTTAACTGGTGTACCAAGTACTTTGCCATCGCGACTTAAAATCCCGGTCAGTATTTTAGTGCCTCCCAGGTCAACTCCGATAATAATTTTACTAATCATTTACGTTTTGCTATTCTTTTATATCTAATTTCCCTTTACCCCGGTATGCTAAAATGAAAATGTAGATAAATGCCAGTAAATTGATTGACATACCCCATTTCATGTTTAAATGCTGACCCGTGAACCCTACCAGCCAGCTTATAAAAGCACCTCCTACAATTGCAGTTCCTAAAATACCGGAAATAGTCCCATGATTTTCTTTGAAACTATTAATAGCTGCACTGAATATGGAGGTAAAGGAAGCACAGGTAAAGTAACCTACCAGAGCAAATGCTACAAGTGCCGTGTTTGCGTTTCCTGTTATGGCTACTATTAAGGCGACTATCGTACCCAGACTGTGGAAGATAAAAATTTTTCTTTCACTTATAATTTTCATCATTGGCGAAATAATCAACCTTCCACAAGCCTGAAATAACCAGAACAGTGCCACTACAAGTGCGGTTTTAGAAGGAAATACGGTAAACATAAATGATCCTTCTTTCCAGAATGACTGAGTATAGCCAACTCCGTGTATCTTATTCATGTAGGTCATTATGTATGACGAAACGCCCACTTCGGCACCAACATAAAAGAATATTCCCAGGCCGTATGTTATAATAATTGGATTCTTTAGCAGAATGCCTATTTTGGAAAAATTAATTTTCTCCTCCTCATTGAGCTGTACCACAGGAAATTTTGAGAATGCTAACAATATCAGGAGAACAGCATTAATGACTCCGAATAGAAGATAAACTGTTTTCCAGGAAAATCCGTTAGTTTGCATTAAAGGTACCAGTAACGGACTAAATGCATAACCTAACGCTCCAATTCCAATAACAATCGTGAGGTTAGCTGTATATCTGTTGGGAGTATCCAGTTCTCTGATAAAAGGATTGCCTGCTACCTGGATTGCCGTTACTCCTACTCCAACCAAAAAAATTACCAGTATTATAATGATATAATGGTTACTTAAGTAAAAAAGGAATGACCCTGCCGCCATTAAAAGAGTACCCAATAGCAAAATACTTTTAGCACTGTATTTATCCATGGCCATTCCAAATGGAATTGACGTAAGTCCATATGACAAAAAGAATGCAAATGGAAGTAAGGCTGCAATAGTTAGAGAGACGTTATAGTCAACCTGAAACTTGTCAATTATCACACCAATTACAGAAGTAAGCAAACCAAACGATACGTAAAGTAATATGGTTACAACCAGCAGGAATGAATTTTTCTTTGAATGTACCATATTCTATTCTGTGGTTGTTACCTTGGCTCCGCGATAAAAATTTCCTGCCTCACGGCCATTTGATTTCGCATAAGAATCAATAAACAACTGGACCGGAATAATGCTTTGAATGGAGAACAGGAACTCATCGGGTTCATTAATAAATATCTGCATGATATTTTTGTTTGAAATGGGAAGTTTTTTATTGGTAATGATCAGGACTTTACCTCCAAATTCATTTATGTCTTCAGCCATTTTTATGCTCTGAAAATAGGTTTTCCCATCTGCTGCAAAAAGTATAGCTTTAAATCCTTCAGATACCATTTCCATAGGGCCATGTCTGAATTCTCCGCCCAAAATGCCTGTAGCAGGAATTCTGGTAGCTTCCTTGAACATCAGTGCGCTTTGGCTGGCAGTTGAAAATGATGGGCCTCTCGCGATGATCTGTATAGTCTGTATATCACCTAAAAATGTCAGTGCATCGTTCATCCATAAATGATAATTGTCAAGTGTTGTCTTAAAATTGACAATAAGATCCTTAATCATCTTTTTTCTTTCATCATTCCAGGTACCTGCTAAATACCATCCTAAAATAAAAGAAACAAGTGTTGTTACAACATATGTTTTTGTAGAGGTCATTTCTTCTGTTCCAGCCATACCGAGCAGTGCAATATCTGCTCTTTTAGCAAGAGTACTATCAGCTTCATTGGTAATGCCTACGCAAAAAACATTTGAAGGAAGCAGATCTAACAGTTGCGTCACTTCAAAGCTTTCACCTGACTGAGACAAACTTACCAGCAGAGTCTTCTCCTTAAACAGATTGAGATTATAATGCAGCAATTCGCTGGAATTAATCACAAATGAACTAATTTTCAAACTGTTGAACAGAATAGAGGCAGCATGGGATGTAAAATAGGAACTTCCCATTCCTGTAAATATTATTTGCTCAAAGTGTTGAGTCTTTATGGTATTACTCAATTTTTCAAGCAGATCTTTTCCTTCCGGACTAATATAGTATTGTAAAGTGCGTTCAAGAGCTGCAGGTTGTTCGAATATTTCTTCCAGAAATTTTTTCATATTATTTAAGTTTTATCATGCGCATTACCCAAACACTCTTATTGAAATTCAAACAATGCGAATATGTAACATATAATTTATTATCAAATATATATTGAAAAGCACATGCATCATTATTATGCATGATAGGGTTGTTGGTTACATGTTTATAGCCTCTGTCAATGTAGTCAGACTGAAATGCGTTGGTAACCCAGTTATCTCTTGATGCTTCAAGCTCTTCTACGAGCAGATAGTACGTATTGTTATAATATGCTACGCTTGGTGCAGCAAGTGTTGTCGAAGAAGTCAAAACTTCATAGGTTTTTTTTTCTGCAAGATCAAGTATGTTCTTACTCTTCTTTACATACACGCTCCACCGTTTGTTTTTTTCTGCACGTTCCGTTCCATTATAGTAGAACAAATAGAAGGTTGAATCATTTTTATTTAAATAGATAAACGGGTTCTGATTTTGTTCTCCCGAAGCATAAGGAACAATAATTGTCTTGTTTTCAAAATCTATCCCATTCTTGCTCTCCATCATAACAATCTGGCTGTCATTGACCTTATTGTATTCAGCATAGAACAGATAAAAGATCCCATCACTTACAACCACTGTAGGCCATCTGCAATTACTGAGTATAACGGGATTATATTCGTATTTTATCCAATTTACCAGGTCATTGCTGAATGCAAGACCACCTTTGCGGCTATGTTCATCTTTTTCATAGTAGTCAAGGCCGTAATATGCCCAGTATTTATAACCGTCTTTATTGGCTTCAGTTATTGAAAACGTATGAACCGTATTAGCATCCCAACTGCACTTATCTCCCTGAAGGATTAACTGGTCGTCAACAATTGAAGGGTAGGTTGACTTCTGCCCTAGAAGGGCACTGCTTCCAATAAACACTAAAGTAAGGAATATTGCTATTTTCTTAATACCCATATTTTTGTTTTATAAAAATTGTTTATACAATAAATACTTCAACATCGTAATCAGCAAATTTTTTTAATTCGTTTTCCGATAATTTTTTTGTTGTTATTATACTGTCAACTTCACTCACCTTTGAAATAACTCCCAAACTTCTTCTTCCGAATTTCGAGGCATCAACTACGAGAATTATTTCACCCGACATTTCCATCATTACGCGACTTGTATTGGCTTCTAAAATGTTGGGTGTTGTCAGCCCCACTTCAAAATCAATTCCATCAACTCCAATGAACAATTTGTCAGCTGACATTTTCCGTAATACATCATCGGCCAAAGGGCCAACAAGCGTTGAGGTTTCTTTGAGCAGTGATCCTCCGATTAATATCACTTCAATGTCGCTATTAAGCAGTATGCTTACAATGTTAATTGCATTGGTAATGACAGTAATTCCTTTCATTTGCTTTATTTCTTTCGCAATAAAGCTGGTTGTAGAACCTGAGTCCAGAATAATCGTATCACCTTCGGAAATGAGTTTGGCAGCCTTTTTTGCGATCCGGATTTTTTCCTCAAGGTTGAGTTTCTCCTTTTCGTTCAATGCTAAACCGTGAAAAAGCTTTCTTGGTTTTATAGCTCCTCCGTGAGTTCTTTTCAGTAAACCTCTCTGTTCAAGTATTGCAATATCCTTTCTGATAGTTACTGATGTTGTATTTAAGATTGAAGGAAGATTTTTTGTTACTAAACGGTCTTCTTTATCGAGAAGTGCTAAAATTTTCTCAAGCCGTTCTTCGCGGAATACAACATTATTATTCCCGTTCTTTGTACTTTTCATATACTTTTTGTTTAATATTCTCTTATCTCCCGTTTGCCTCCGGATGAAATAGTCAGTTATGCTTCACTTCAGAAATTTATGAATATAGAATATAAAAATTTCTCATGTAAAATACGGATAATGAACAAAAACGAAAGTAATTTTTTCACAATTTTAAATTCTTCAATTACTTTCACATTTATTTCCAGAGATTAAACTGCTGTTAAGTTAACTTGCTATTAAACCGTTATTACAATTAATAATAACATCAGGAAAATATATAAAAAAGCTACGGATTATATCCTTTGCGTTTGAAGCTCCATCCCCAACCGGTTCCGCCATCTTTCTGATCCTGCCATAGTACCATTAAGTCATCAGTAAGCAGTTTTATCTCGAAAACACCGGTAGCGGTGGCATCTGAATTCGTACAATCGATAGCGTAGTCCAAAATATATGGGTCAACAATCGTAATGGTCTTATCGGCGCCATTGACAACAAATGTACCTTTTACGCCTTCATCGCCTGCAACATGATGGTAAGTATAATTGATGCTCCCTCCATTAAAGTCAAATACCATTTCTCCGTTAATGTCAGGGGTAATCCGGGTACATTGTCCCCAGCTGGCACTAGGCATCCAGTTATCAGGATAATCTGCTAAGTCATTAGTAGTTTGGTAGCAATAATCAGGTATTCCGGTGGCAGGATCAGTATTGTAAACCCAGGTTCTTCCTGCTCCGCCTCCAGTTAGTTCCTTAAAGATTGGTTTATCTACAACTGTCGGATCTGTTGTTGTAACGATAAAGGTTGTTTCTGCTTTTACTGGTCCTTGTCCGCCTTCACCATAGATGTTACATGATACATTATAGGTGTTTGGAAAAGGATAATAAGAGGAAGCCTTCTGTGGCCCCACGAGCTTCTGTCCATTTCCAAAATCCCAGTAGCAAATAAAACCATTATCTGCAACGGCGCTAAAATATGGATTATAAGGATCAGTTGCGTCAATGACAATACTGGCGTTAGATGGCGGAGGAGCAATTGCCCCGATTTTATCGGCTTGCGGTTCACAGGAAAATAAGAATATCAATGTAAATCCTGTTATTATTGTAAATACTGTTTTTTTCATAATTAAATATCTTTATAAAAAATTGCTCTAATTTTCATAGATAACATGTCATAAATTAATGATGACTCTAATAAGGATTTTTAGTAAGGTTGGGGTTCAGGTCTCTTTGAATACGAGGTATCGGGAAATAGCGTTTATTATCCGTATAGCCCTCCATCAGGTTTCCACGATCGGTACGGACAAGGTCCCAATATCGTTGACTTTCCAGTCCAAGTTCAACCCTGCGCTCATGGTAAACTGCAGCAAGCGGGTCAGAAATTGGCGTGTGGCCCATTTTAACCCTGAACCGGACACTATCCAAAGGTGATTGCCAGTCGCCACCTGTATGGGCTCTTGCCTCTGCCTGCCAGAGAAATACTTCAGCATATCGAATCTCCCTGGTATTCAAAGGTGACTGATCAGGTAACTCACCTCTTTTACTAGCGGGAAGCTGTCCTTTACGTTTATTATATCCGGTAATAGCATCAGGATTGTGAACCGGATCTTGCCGGGTATAAATAATAACTTCATCAGGTGTGCCTTTCCACAGTGTATCACCATCAGAAATAATTGTCCATTTTCTGCGAATATCACCCGTTTCGAATTCATTATAAAAATCCTGTGTAGGCTGATCAAATCCCCATCCAATACCATCCCAGCGTGTTTCCTGATAAATCTCGGCATAGGTTGCCTCACCCATATCATATGGAGCATTAGGGAATACTTTTCTTTGAATATCGAAAATAGATTCCATACCATTATCGGTTTCAACAATAAAAAGATCACCATAGTTTGGTTGTAAGTGATACTCTTTTGAACCAATAATTTCTGTTGCCAAAGCATCAGCCTCCGGCCATTTTCCCTGATAAATATATGCTTTTGTTAAAAGTGCAGCTGCAGATCCCCATGTTGCGCGGCCCAAATCATCAGCTGACATCGCACTTTTCAGAGGCAAATCAGGCATTGCTGCTTTAAGGTCACTTTCTATGAATGCCCAACATTCTTCTATAGTATTTCTTGGATTAGTATATTCTGAAGGTACTAAGATATGATCTACTATCGGTATTCCTCCAAATATCCTTACCAGACTGAAGGTATAATAAGCCCTCAAAAACTTAGACTCTGCAATCAGGCGTTTCTGAACATCAGCGCTTATTTTACTATTATCAGTAATCCCGGCAATAAGCTTGTTGGCGCGATTTATCCCTACATAAAGGTCAGACCACACAGCTTCAAGTACTGCAGTCTGTTCTGTTGCCTGAAAATGCTCCAGATCGTACATCTGAGGCTGATCGCCATCACCTCCGCCACCTTTTACTGCATCGTCAGAGACAACATCGCCAATAGCCCACTGAAGGTATTGAGAATAATTACCCCATCCTGCAGGGTCGTATACGCCAGGTAATACCGATAGCGCAGCAGCATCACTTTCAAAGAAAATCGCATCAGTGATACTGGGCACGGGTGTATCTAAAAATTGATCCGGCTTGCATGCCTGTAAACCCAGTAACACGCAAACAACTATTACACTATAAGAAAATATTTTTTTCATTGACTTAAGTTTTTAATAATGAGAAATTAAAAAGTAACATTCAAACCTAAGCTATAAGTTCTGCCCTGAGGATAAACTCCGCGGTCAACACCTATTTCAAGAGGTCCGTTAATGCCAATTTCAGGATCGAGGCCTGTATATTTGGTAAAGGTCAGAAGGTTTTGTGCATTTAAATATATACGCATATTGCTTAAATGCATTTTGGATGTCAGGTCCTTATTGAGACTATATCCTAATTGAAGTGTTTTAATCCTGAAATAGGATCCGTCTTCAATAAAACGGTCAGAGATATATCCGTTATTAACATCATTGGCTGCCATACGCGGATAACGGGCATCGTTTTGAGTACCTTCACCAACCCAACGGTTAATCATATCCCTTGAGAGGTTCCAGGCTGCGGTTGACGATTTGGTATAAATAGCAGGCCCGTTAAAAAGCTTATTGCCATATACACCCTGAAATGTTGTACTTAAATCAAAACCTTTATATGAAAAGCTTGCATTAAAAGAATAGGTAAAATCTGGCAACGGGCTTCCAAGAGATACTACATCCAGTTCACCATTCTTATCGGCATCAACATATCTTATATCGCCTGGAGACACATTTTTCTGAGCTGTTTGTGCATCAATTTCTGCCTGATTCTGGAACAATCCATCGGTTTTGTATCCGTAAAACTGAGCTATAGGCGCACCGGAATAAGTTCTCTCTAAATAAGCCATATTGGCAAATGAAGCGCTGGAAATAAAACCCTGTATTACACCAAGACTTACAACCTTATTTTTTATTGTGCTGAAATTTCCGCCAAAAGAGTAGGTGAAAGCGTGATCCATATTTCTATACTCTAAAGAGAGTTCAATGCCTGAATTCTGCATTTCACCGGCATTTTGATACGGACTATCCTGAATTCCAGTTTGCCCGGGAGTTGGAACCTGAAGTAACATACCGGTTGTGTTTCTTATATAATATTCTATTGTACCTGATAGTTTACTATTAAGTACACTAAAATCAACACCAAAGTTTGTAGTTGTTGTTTTTTCCCACCTTAGTTCCGGATTCCCCACACCAGGGAAAGAGTAACCGGGATGTAGTACACCACCCCATATATAATCAGCACCAGAGTTTGCGGTAGTTAAATAATCATAAGAACCAACACTTCCCTGATTACCAATTTGACCCCAACCGGCTCTTAATTTAAGACTGTTGATAATATCAACTGATTTCAGGAAAGGCTCCTCAGACAATTTCCATCCAAGAGAGAATGACGGGAAATAATCCCATCTTTTTCCTTTAAGGAATTTCGATGAACCGTCTGCACGGAAATTGGAAGTTAATAAATACTTATCCTTGAAGCTATAGTTTAATCGTGCCAGAAATGAATACTGACGCGTTTGAGAGTAAGATCCATTAACCCTGGCTGAATTGTTACCAGAAGCGTTATCTATGGTGATGGCGTCCCAGTCTTTAGGCAGACCACTTACTGCAATGCCACTCTCCTTGTAATTGTCAGTAAAACTTTCAGTTCCTGCCAATGCTGAAATAGAATGGTTACCAAATTTCTTTTCATAATTCAATGTATTTGTCCATTGCAGAATATAATTCTTTCCATAGTAATCGTTTAATGAACTTATAGCATTTTGCTGTGCGTTAAACACGTAATATACAGGTATATAGTCTCTGGCATCACTATAGGTGTATTCAAATGAATAATCTGTTTTGAAAACTAATCCTTTTAGTAAACTTATATCGGCGAATACATTACCTAATGTTCTATATGTAATATTTGCGTTATTATAATAGTCAATTGTGGCAACCGGATTAAATGTGTCGTTAAAAACACTTTTTGTGAAAGAGCCATCATCATTTCTGACCGAAGTTACCGGGTCCCTTACCAAAGCTGTCAGCAGAGGACCTGTCCACTCATCACTTGGAGGTGGCATATGGCTGGTTGTTTTAAGAAGTGTTATATTTTCACCAACCTTTAACCATGGTTTAACATCGAGAGTTGAGTTACTTCGAACTGAAAGCCTGTTGTAACTGGTCTTTTTAATAATACCTTCCTGATCAAACTGGTTAACGCTTAAATAATAACTGCCTTTTTCACCACCTCCTGAAATAGAAAGGTCAACATTCGAAATAGAAGCATTTTCATTTGAAATCTCTTTAAACCAATTGGTTGTTGGTAGTATTGAAGGATCCGGAACTATCGGCGCATAACCTTTGGCAATCAATGCTTCGTTTCTTAAATAGGCCCATGTCGGACCGTCCATAACATTCGAAGAACGCCATGCATTTTGTATACCATAATAAGAAGAGAAATTAACCACAGCATCGCCTTTGGAGCCTTTCTTGGTTGTTAGAATGATGACTCCATTTGCACCTCTTGAACCATAAATTGCAGTAGCTGAAGCATCTTTCAATACCTGCATCGATTCTATATCATCCGGGTTAACAAAATCGATGTCATTAACCATCATGCCATCAACAACAAATAGTGGGTCAGAGTTATTTATGGTTCCAATACCACGTATCCTGATTGAAACTCCAGCTCCCGGAGTCCCGGAACTGGAACTAACATCAACTCCTGCAACCTGGCCTTGTAAAGCCTGACTGACGGAACTTACATTCCTTTCACTCAGCTCTTTTATATTAACAGTTGAAATAGAGCCGGTCAAATCACTTTTTTTCTGCGTCCCGTAGCCTACTACAATCACTTCGTCAAGATTTGTAGTGTTTTCAACTAAGGCTACATTAATTTTCGTTTGATTTTTAATTTGAATAACCTGTGCTGAGTATCCTATAAAAGAAAATTGCAGCAGAGAATCCATAGGTTGAACATCAATTGAGTAGTGTCCGTCAATATTAGTTGTAACACCTCTGGTAGAACCGGGGACTACAATACTTACTCCAGCAAGCTTTTCATTGGTCATCTTGTTGGTTATTGTACCCTCAATAGTTTTCATGTTTTTAGTTTGACCTTCCAGTAAAACCGGAGCAACCATAATAAAAAATAGGTATAGGCAAAGTTTTTTCATAAGTATGGTTTGTTAATTCGTCTTTTAATGAGGACAATATTAAATAAAAAAACAATACGAAACAAAACAAAAGCATATTTAATTAAATAAAACTAAAAAAAATATATTTACATACCTTAGTTTCTATTAAAACTTGTTTTATTATGAATCTGTTTCGAATAGAATATCATTGAATACCAGCTTATTCCATTGATTGTAATTGTTAGTTTCATCAGAAGAAGCCTTTCTCCTTATGATTCAGTTTATTTCTTTTAATTTAAACCCGAATTGTACTCCCGGTAGTTTCCACAATTCCATAAGTTTTAAAAAAATAATTCAGACAATACAATATATTATTACGCAAAACACTGCATAACAATGCATTATGAAATAAATGATTTTTTTGAAAAAGCTTTGTAACCTTATTAATTCACCTGTGACTCTCCCCCGAACCTGTTTTCAAAGGCTCAACGAATCCACTATTTGTGAACGCTAAAATGTTAAATACTTCTTGTGGTTCCCCTGCCCGACTCTTGCCAGAATACCTTTAAAAAGAAAATCTCCGCTAATAAACCAAATACATAGGCTTTTGTAATAATTTACCGGATTATATCAAAAAAACATAACAGACTGAGCGTCGGGGCTGACGACCGTGCCAACCGAAGCCACGTCAGTCCAGATATGATGAACTTTGGGTTGGAGATAAGGGAGAAGGCTGAAGCCAAACGTGGACCGACCGAAATTTTGTTTGCAATTCAACCTGAAATTTCCGGTTGCAATCAATGATTCTGAGAATCTTGTTGCTTTTCTATAGCTTTAAATGGGGTATTCATCCAAAATCTTCCAGATTCCTTAGTTATGGAAATACAGTTCTGTTCAAGAGGCTCAGCCTGCATAAAACAATTATTCTGAAATTCCAGTGGCTTATTGTATTCCTGCACAAACAGCTCCCTGAACTGACGAAATTCAAGATCTCGTCGTTTGTCAATGATATTGCCATTAATGTCTTTTACGTTTTTAACGTTTAAATAACAGGAATCAAGTTGGCCCTGAAATTTATCATCTCTCACGGTTATGTACAAGTTGGGACCGTTAACATTAATACTTGTAATCTTCGCTTTTCTATCCCCGATGGTTAAATCGTAATTTGCAATTCTGCGTCCCGAAACAGGATCTATCTGCCTGTTGAAATAAGCTACAATTGTCATATTGTGCATGTGATAATCAGCATAAGGCCCACCGATTTGCTCCCATTCTGTTCTCAATAATTTAAAAAAATTCTTGTCACTTAAATCCGGAACAATGAACGAATTATTGAAAGATATATATTTAAGACACATTCTGGAATTGACTGCCGGCTCATGTCCATATTCAATCTCAATATTGAAAATCTCCTTTTTCTTTTTTTCTGAATCTAAATATGAACCGGAATACTCAAGTTTGTGTATCGAATAATCATCGGGCTGAATGAATATAGCACCCTGGTAGAGATCCTCAGTAATCTTACGTTTTGCGGTGAAGTCGATCTTATATAATAATGTACTCCCATCATAAATTCCGACCGGCGTTGAAAACCAATGATTTCTGAGAAAATCCTGAGTCAGGGTATAAACAAATGAAAATGTTCTTTTATTGAAATTTCTGATTGCATCGTGGCCCAGCAATATAAAAAACTCATTACCGTATTGATCCCCAACCGTTGCATGAGGTATTCTTTTAAATGACACATCAGAATGATCAGTTTCAGGAAGATCATAATAGGGAGTAATATTCATTCTTAAGAAATCCATATTCTTTTTAAATTCAAGTAACCTGTACCTGTTTGAATCTGATGGATACGCAAAACCCTTATCGAGAGTTTGTATGATCGCCTCGTTCAGATTAAGATAATTACTGCTGTCCTTCAGATAATCGCGGTAATAGGATACATAACTGAATGGTACAGCCGGATTATTTTTCTTAATATTTCGGAGCGCCCTGGCTATTATA
>DCFT01000028.1:0-9538 GCA_002319885.1 Bacteroidales bacterium UBA1797 | reverse complement strand
ATTTCGGAGCGCCCTGGCTATTATAATTTCCGGGCTGAGTCTTTTTTTTCTGGCAGTTACACTGACCTCTTTCAGAACATAGATATTGGGTACAAGATTCAAATTCTTCATTCCGGCAGTTTGCAGAACACTGAAAGCCACTGAAAGCCTGTGAAATCCTATGCAGGACACGATCAGACTGTCGGATTGAAATCCTTGATTGTTTAATATTCTGAAATCACCTTCAGCATTTGAAATGACCCCAACCTGAGCGTTTTTAAGATGTACTGTCGCGTATGGTACAGGTTCGGATGTTTTGGAATTAATCACTTTCCCTCTGATATATTCAGATTGCTGGCAATAAATTACAGGATAACCAATCGAGGATAGTAAACCAATAAAGAATAAGAGTCTAATCATGTCTTTTTGATTTAAGTAGTTTCTCGTTCTGGAATACAGCTATTGTTATAAGTGTGACATAATTTGTTTCAGCATAATTGTCTAAATCTAATCACAAAAGAAGTGCCACCAATTAGTGAACAGACAGGATTTCAATGCCTTATAACTCATTTTTATAAGCATTTGTATTAAAGATTTTTAATAGGTTTGCATTTGCGGATCATGATAATATTTATTTCTGATTATCAGAATCTAGTTTCTTTTCTTCAGTTTTTAATGGAGTATTCATCCAAAATCTTCCTGAATCCTTAGAGTTGGAAATACAATTTTGGTCAAGGGGAATAGCCTGTATAAAACAATTATTCTGAAATTCTAATGGCTTATTGTATTCCTGAACAAACAGCTCCCTGAACTGACGGAATTCAAGATCTCGTCGTTTGCCAAGGATATTGCCATTAATGTCTTTCAGATTTATAACATTTAAATTACAGGAATCAAGTTCCTTGTTATCGAATTTGTCATCTCTGACGGTTATATACAAGTTGGGTCCGTCAACTTTAATCCTTGTGATCTTCGCTTTTCTTTTACCTATATTCATTTCATAATTTCCCATTCTGCGTCCCGAAACCTGATCTATCTTCCTGTTGAAAAAAGCTATAATTGTCATATCCGGGAAGGGATAGTCAGAATAAGGGCCACCAGCATGCCTCCATTCTACCTTCTCAACTTTAAAGAAAGTAGTATCACTAGCATCAGGTATAGTGAATGAATTATTGAAAGATATGTATTTTAGACACATCCTGGAATTAACTGTCGGCTCATGTCCATATTCAATCTCTATATTGAAAATCTCCTTTTTCTTTTTTTCTGAATCTAAATATGAACCGGAATACTCAAGTTTATGTATCGAATAATCATTGGGCTGAATGAATATTGCGCCTTTTGCCAGAATTGTATCACCTGTGATCTGACGTTTTGCGGTGAAGTCGATCTTATATAATAATGTACTCCCATCATAAATTCCGATCGGCGTTGAAAACCTGTGATTTGTGATAAAATTATGAGTCAGAATATCAATAAATGAAAAAGATCTTTTATCGTAATTTCTGATTGCATCATGAACCAGCAATATAAGAAGCTCATTGCCGTATTGATCACCAACCATTGCATGGGGTATTCTTTTAAATGTCACATCAGAATGATCAGTTTCAGGAAGATCATAATAGGGGGTTATATTCATTCTTGAGAAATCCATATTCTTTTTGAAATCGAGTAACCTGTACATGTTTGAATCTGATGGATACGCAAAACCCTTATCGAGAGTCTGTATGATCGCCTCGTTCAGATTAAGATAATTACTGCTGTCCTTCAGATAATCGCGGTAATAGGATACATAACTGAACGGTACAGCCGGATTATTTTTCTTAATATTTCGGAGCGCCCTGGCTATTATAGTTTCCGCGCTGAGTCTTCTTTTTCTTGCTGTTACACTGACCTCATTCAGAACATAGATATTGGGTACGAGCTTGAGGTTGTTCAATCCAGTTGTTTTCAAAACACTAAAAGCCATTGAGAGCCTGTGAAATCCGATACAGGACACGATCAGACTGTCGGATTGAAATCCGCGATTGTTTAATATTCTGAAATCACCTTCAGCATTTGAAATGACCCCAACCTGAGCGTTTTTAAGATGTACTGTCGCGTATGGTACAGGTTCGGATGTTTTGGAATTAATTACTTTCCCTCTGATATAATCAGGCTGCTGGCAATAAATTAAAGGATGACTAACCGTGAGGAGTAAACCAATAAAGATTAAGCGCCGTATCATATCTTTCAATTTAAGTAGAATCTATGCCTTATTCCTGGCAGTGATTGATTCTCCCCTTCACGCCTCACTCCTCACTCCTTCTTCCCCTTTACTCAATTGCTCTTCCTACTCATACCGCAGTGCATCGACAGGATTTCTCCTTGCTGCCCTGAAGGATTGAAAACCAACAGTCAGTAACGCGATAATCAAAACAATAACTCCAACGAGAGCAAAAATCCACAAATTTATTGCTACCCGGTATGCATAGTTGTGCAACCATCTGTTCATTCCGTACCAGGCAATGGGGGTTGCAATTAATATTGAAATCATTACAAGGAGAAGATATTCCTTTGATAACAGGAAGAATATCTCAACCGGCTTAGCTCCGTTCACTTTCCTTATCCCTATTTCTTTTGTCCTGAGTTCAGTCATAAATAAGGATAGTCCGATAAGCCCGATACAGGATATTAATATTGCCAGAAAAGATGAGTAAGCAAGTATCCTGTCTATTCTCTGTTCGGTCCGGTACAACATATCATACTCATCATCAAGAAATTTAAACTCCAGTGGATAATTAAGGTTGTATGATTTAAAAAGCTTTTTTATATAGTCAACTGTAGAAGAAATATTTTCAGGTTTCATCCTGATATAGCAGTTGCCACTGAAGTATGGAGATAATTTCATAATGATAAGCGGATCAATTTGATTCTTTAAAGTTTTAAAATGAAAGTTTTTAATTACTCCAATTATTCTGAATTTCGATCCATTGCTTGTTAATACCTGTCCGATGGGATCTTTAAATCCCAGGATTTCCGTTGCTTTTTCATTGACCACCAGCGCGGTGGTATCACCTGGAAAATCATTAGAAAAAAACCGGCCAACCTTCATCTCAAGCCGAAAAGTTTTTGCAAAATCAACATCGGTATAAAGCGCGCTAAAAAAGAACTCACCACCAGCTTTGTTGCCTTCCCAGTCAAAGCCTTCAGCAGTGCCATCTTTGTCGAAAACATCAGGAACTTCTATTGTCGTACTCAGTATATCAGGATTTTTGGCAAGATCTGCTTTTAAAGTTTCGCTACGAATACCACTTCTTATCTTGAAATGACCAATTTGGTCAAGATTCAGACCCAGGTTTTTATTCTGCAAATACCGAAGCTGACTTCCAACAACCAGTGTACAAATTATCAGCAAGACCGACAGAGAAAACTGGAGGATGACCATAACCCTCCTGAATCCTGCATTACCGGGATTTTTACTAATTATCCCCTTTATTATATTCAATGGCTTTAAAGAAGACAAATAAAGTGCCGGATAAGCTCCAGCCAGAATACTGCAAATCAGCACAATAGAAATTAACCAAATGTACAGGTGGAAATCGCGATAATTAACAAACAAATGCTTTGCAGTCAGATTATTAAAGCCGGGTAAAAACAATTCCACCAGGATCATGCCGATAATATGAGCCACGAATACAATCAACAGTGACTCTCCCAGGAACTGTAAGATGATCTTCGTTTTGTTCGAACCTGTTACTTTGCGCATACCGATCTCCTTTGACCTCATCGATGATTGGGCTGTTGCAAGGTTCATAAAGTTTATGCAGGCAATTATGAGAATAAAAACTGCTACAATACCCAAAATCCTGACATATGTAATATCACCATGACCGGGTATATCAAAAGCATATTTCCCTGAAGAATTCAAATGGATATCTTTAACGTTCTGAAGAAAAATATCAGGATTATAACCTGGCCCTTTCACATTACTTTTAATAACGTCTTTAATTTTATTACTCACAATTTTACCATCAGTACCATTCCTGAGCTCTATATATGAAAAACAAGCTCCATGCACGCTCCACTGATACCTCTCCGGGCCAAAAAATTTATAGGAAGCTAAAAAATCAAAATGCAGGTGACTATTAAGCGGTAAACTCTTTATAACCCCGGTTATTGTAAAAGTTAAACCTGATGTCTTCAATATTTTGCCAAGCGGATCTTCATTGCCATAATATTTTTTAGCCATCTCCTCTGTAAGAACTAAATTATTGGGGCCGTTTAATGCACTTTTAGAATCACCATTTATAAATTTAATATCAAACATTTTTAAAAAGTCATCATCAACAAAGGCCACTCTTTCAAATATATAATCATCTCCATTTTGCATTGAAACAGGAAAATCTGCTAATCTTGAGGATCTGATTATTTCAGGATACTGTTCTTTTAAGGCTGCTGCCAGCGGTGAGGGTGTTGTTGCTTCCTGATACAAGTGACCGTCTATACTGATAAATTTCTCAAGTACACGATATAGATTATCTGCATTTCTGAAATGTCTGTCAAAGCTCCATTCATCCTGCACCCATAAAAGAATCAGTATTGAGCATGCCATTCCAACAGCCATTCCACTTATATTCAGAATTGTATATGTTGAATACCTTCTGATATTCCTGATTGCGATTTTGAAGTAGTTCTTTATCAATGTTGCCAGGTGCTGGTTATTGGTTACTTAATGCCTGGTGCCGGGTACCAGGTACCGGGCCATGATCACTGGCACCCGGCAGTTAGGTTCTCTTCCAATTACTATGCCAATAATTTTTACTCTTTGAAAATTAATCATTTAAGCAAAAGTATCAAAATAATAATATTTAAATATGCCTAACAATAGGACTTCCAATGTCCATAATATAGACATAATATGAATTTTTTAATATTTAAAATGAAAAAAAATATTATTATAGAATGGGCGTTAGACTGACCGGCATAAAAATGTCTTAAGGACAGCAAATGAAGAGCTATAAACAGAAAGTCCCGGATCTCTCCAGGACTTCTCCAGCTTCATTGCAGATGTTTTTTCCAGGGTTGCAAAAGGCAACCGGGAACGATGCGAAGCGGCGGACGAGTTAGCCGCAGCAATTAACCAAACCGTCCGGGTTAGCTGGTGGGCCAATTATTTAAAACTGTCTTCCGGCAGTGTTTTGTCTCTTATGTTGAATTGCTTTCTCAACTCCGCAAAATCTTCTCCATCTTCCGTCCTTTCGCCAACTCATCCACCAACTTGTCCAGATACCTAACCTGCTGCGTTAAAGGATTCTCAATTTCCTCCACACGATATCCACAGATTACTCCAGTTATGAGGTGCACTTTGGGGTTTAGCCTGGCTTGTTAGAAGAATGTTTCAAATGTCACATTTTCGTTTATTAGTTCCTGCTGCTGCTTATCATCGAAGCCTGTTAACCACTTGATGACCTGGTGCAATTCTTCTTTTGTTCTGCCTTTCTTCTCCACTTTTGCAAGGTACATAGGATAGATTGAGGCGAAGGTCATTTTTGCGATACGCTGATTTTGCGTGTTCATATATAAATTGAATTTTAATACTCCTGTGTCAGGGAGTTAAAACAACGTTGTTGTAAGACCTAAAGATAATTCTAAAATGTTTAAGCCTTTGTCCCAAAATATTGAGTAGGCAGGAATCCTGGTGTAACTTGACTCAAAAGTGATTGCAACATTTGAATTAAGATAATACTCCAATCCCACTGTTCCTCTGAAAGCAGGAGTTTCATTTTTAACTTCAGAAAGTTTGTAGTCATTTTCCTGTCCACTTACAACCAGATATTTGTATGAAGTAATACCGCATTGAATCAATCCGAATGTTCTAAGTTTCTTTTTACCGAAGCGATTCCCAAATCCGACTAAGTAATCGGTGAATTCCAATTTCCCCTTCGACACATTATAAGTTGAGTTTCCTTTAATATTGTATTGTTGTAACCGGTAATCGTAGTTAAATCTGAATAATAATCCATTGGTTTTTCTGATGCGATATTCGAAACCGGTTAACAGAACTCTGCCGGAATATGTTTTTGAGTCATCAGTCATACTGCTTCCTCCACCAAAAGGAAGATATAATCTGGAAAAGAATGTAGAATCAGTTCCCGTCTGTGCACTTACAGTGAAAGATATCAGAAAAAAAATTACTGTCAGAAATCTCATAATTTTAATATAAAATTAATCAACTCGAATAGAAATCATCTTCCAGAAAAGCTGTGTCGATTAGAACACATTACACAAAACTAACCTCACGACATCGAAGCTACGGTTATCTTAACATTTTCCCTCATCAACAAGTGGAAAATATTTTTTGCCAAATAGCTATGCCTTCCTATCTCCTAAAAAAATCCATTGAACGCCGAATTTATCATAGAACTGTCCATAGGTACCAAAGGGCATGTCGTGCAACTTTTGAAATCTCTCCTGGTCAGCTCCATCTGAGAGATTGTCAAACGCAATACTTAGCTCATCGAAAGAGGCACCTATTACGAATATAGCAAAGGTATTGCCCTGCTTTGGTTCAAAAGCAGGTGATGCCATCCAGTCCGTGGCCGATATTTCTATGGCTCCGCTTTTCAATTGTGCATTGATAATCCTGTTGTGTTTTTCTTTTGGAAACTGAGCTTTCATTGGAGTATCTCTAAGAGGCGTAAGTTTCAATTCTCCACCAAGACACTTGTGATAAAATGTCATTGCCTCTTCGCAGTTACCATCAAATAAAAGAAAAGGAGTACAACGTAACATAATTCTTAATTTTAGCTTAAAGGGTATCGCCTTAATAATTTGTCTGTATTTATCTAGTAACAGAATTCTTCAAAATTATGTTCATTCAAAAAGTTCGGTCTGTGATATATTACCGCTAACTGCCCGGCAGTTTAATTAGCTGGCGATCCGCCAGCTAACGGAGTCGGCCGGCTTTGTTCGCCGTAGTCGCAGGCGATGGAGAACAACCACATTGTCTTTGCCTCGTGAAACGAAAGTGTCCGTCTGCAGGGTTAATTTTAAAACTGACATGATTTAAGATAACTCAGGACTTTAAATTGTTTGTCCAGAAGGGTACACTTGCCCAATTGAAAACCTGAAGTTGAAGTTATGAACTAAAACTGAAAATGAACATCGAGCCAGAACTACTGCTGAAGCTCAGAGATTTAATCATCTTTTAATTTCTTAATGAGGGTCCAATGGCATAACATTGAGAATATGCAGCGTGTGAGAGTTCATGGCCACTCCACTATCCATCGTTTTTGACATTGCCCGCGAGCTCCTAACCGGTAAATTGCTCTGAGACCCGCCTGATATATATACTTTATTGGCAGCTGTTTTAATTTTTATTTATTATCATACAACTTATTAATTTGTATGATAATCTTGTTTGCTTCATTTATTACTGAATTGTATCTTTCTGTAAGTTGTGGCCATGGAATTAAGATTCTTGAAAGATATCTTGCTTTTGAACGCGTTAATACTTCCCATTTCGACATATCATTATCCAAATCCTTACAATTATCTATTAAGTAAGAAACATATAATTCATGTTGACTTAACCAAAACTGTTCTGACGATTGCAATGCAGGAATTGTCTCTTCATAATAGTTTAATATGTTTTGTGTTAAACTGTCATTTTTAATGTCCATTATCTTGCCTGTCGATAAAAAACCGGTAAACCTGCTTTTATGTGGTCTTAAAAAGGTAGTACTATTTAAGTACTGAAATGCTATCTTTAATGTGTCTTTATTGGGTGATATTCTTTTATCTAAATTACTTAAGTAAGTGTAAAGAAGTTTATATTGGTCATATGTTTTTAAAATTTCTTTAGTTACATATATATCAGTCTTTAGATCTTCCTTAAGACCTGTAAGAAATATTTTGACTTGCTCCTGCTCACGTTTATGTTCATTCCAATTATTAAACCATATAGTGAGTGTTATTGCAAATACGATAATGAATATTTCTATAAAAATCTCTTTTATCTTATTCCCAAAAGCGATTTTTCTATCACTCCAAGATTTGAATACCTTTTTTGTGTGTTTAATTACTTCTTGTTCCGACATGATTTAAAAAATGTGTTGTTATATTTTTGAATGGATCTTTCAAAATAGCTGCCAATAATCGTGTAAACGCCAAAGTGGCGTCTAATTTTGACTTGTAGGTGGTGTCATTTTTATGGTATTCGTTTATGTAGTAAATATAGAAAAATTCCAATATTTTAATGTTATTGGCAATGGTCTTAAATGTCAGGCTGGCTTTTTATCTGATCAAAACCCCTGGTGCGTATATAGTATAAATTTCAGTCGTTTTGTTGCTCTGATATTTCAACAGGTGACTGGTAAGAGAGAACATGTGATTGGCAGCAGTCTGGGTCATTGTGGTGGCGGATGACAGACTTTTGTTTGAACTTTGTGAGACCCGGGATGTCTATTAAACTTATTGTTTTTCAGTTAGATGAAGGGTGATTGTCCTGTTAGCCTATCTGCCAGGTGATTAGAACCTTACAACGGCCCGGCGATTTGTTGAGTTGGCGATCCGCCAGCTGGCGGATCGGGGTTTGCATGCGTTTTTGAAAAGTCCCGATAAGTGGACAAAGGTTTCTTGCTACGATGAACTTCGGGTTTGAGCCAGGTGGCGAAGGCTGAAGTCAATCAGGAACGACCACAACTTTGTTTGAGAATCAGTCTGAAATTTTATTCGGTCCGGGCTCATTCAACACTTGCCAGGCAATTGTTCAATAATTAATTAAACCGTCCGTGTTATGGTTAATTATTTTCTGTTTACTTACCAAATAAATGGTATAAGTCTTTTCACTTGCTTTTTGTAAATAGGGTACTCATTTGGAAATTCTTTTGTGAGTAAAGTTTCTTCTTTATTAATTTTTACGTTGAGTCCCCATATACAGAATACTACCCAAATGAAACCGAAAATTTGACCGACTATAATTGCAGAAGCAAACATCGCAAATAATCCACCACTATAAATAGGATGCCTTACATATTTATATGGTCCACTCCTTGACAGACTATGCTCTTGTTGAATGATAACATTTCCGCTCCAGTTCTTGCCAAGATGTTCTTTAGCCCAAACCATTATTAATACTCCCATAAAACATAATACAGACCCAATAAGTCCGGTCAGGAAGCTTGTTATATAAAGTTTAGTGGCAATAAAGCTACCAGTTAACAATGGCAAATAAATAATTAATGCAGAACCGATTAATTTAATAAATGAAAAAATTTCATTGCCTTTATGATTTGTTCCAACTTTTCTCGCTGATAATATCCAATAAAGTGTTATTAGAACCCAAAAAGAGAGTGTCAGTAAAATAAATACCAAATCAGAAGTTGTCATATTAAATTGTATTTAGAAAAGCTTGTCTACAAAACTAGAACGCAATGATTTCAAAGAAAAGAATCATTCGGTAAAAAGTAAACAGCTTTAGGTCAATCTATAAAAAACATCGGTAAATAGATTTTGTGCTAGTTGTCAAGGATAAGTAACTTTCCATTTTTTGTTATGGTTAGATCTTTTATGAATT
>DCFT01000235.1 GCA_002319885.1 Bacteroidales bacterium UBA1797 | reverse complement strand
TCCGCTACAAAGAAAAAGCCTTGATGCGAAGCATCAGGGCTTTATTGTTTTAAGCTCGTCAAATGCTCGCATTTGTAAGAGCATAAAACAATAAAGCCCTAAGCAATGCGAAGCATTGCGAAAGGCTTTTTCTTTGGGCTGTTACCCCCAAGGATCATAAAATAATCCTCCCTCCGCTACAATAGAAGACACCTCATCATTTTTGATGGGGAGTTTTTCTTTTTTATCATCTGAAGTCTTCATAAAATCACCCTTTAAAGAAAACATACTATTCACTTTTGAAGTTAGATATTGACGTTTTTCAGTGTCGAGTACCAATCCTTCAGGAAATACTATATTTTGGATAGCCTTTTTTACATTAAGGCTTTCTGAACTTAGTTTCTTAGTTACGGGTTCCTTGGGCCTTTGCGTCTTCGCGAGAAAGTAAATGATGCTGAGTTTTAATTCCTATTTATAAAATCTTTATGTTTTCACAGTTCAAATTTATAATTTCTTTATAGGATCCTTCAGAATTTTGTGACTTTGCTTAAGATTTCAAATCGAATGATGAAGCACTTGAGTTAATTCATGAAACTATAAAAAAAGCTTGATATAGAGTAGGTTCAGAAGCTAGTATATATTTTGTCCCTGCTGCCAGCGAACTGTGAAAGATGCGAAATATAAATTATTCTTAAGTACAGGGAAATTCCAACCCGTGATGATATTGTTAAACTTTGGGAAAATTTGGGGAACCAATATCCAATTGTCTTAAATTAAAATGGTATTGCAGAAAATTATTGGAGAGGTTGGAATAACGTGACAGATGTTTTTAGGCAAGAAAACTAAAATTACCGGTGATGACTTATTATTCACCATTAAAGCAAGACAGTCTGAAGGCATTTAAAAGGGGGTTGCCAATACTGTATTTAAGAAATTGCACTAGATTGGAATAAACATACGTTTAATTTAAACTTTTAAAGGTACAAAATCACATCCATGAAGAAAAGTGAATTTGAAAACAGGATTAAAGAATTAGAGCTTGAACTAATCAAAATTAAAACAGGTGATATTTTTATTAACCCAACAGAAAGACAAGAATCAAAAGAGGTTAATTCAAAATTAATAATGCTCGTTGACTACTTCCCAGCATTTATTGGATATTTAAATATAGCTTCACTCCAATATGAATACGTAAATAATTATTATGTAAAATCGCTGGGCATCTCAAAGGAAAAGATTCTTGGAAGTTACATGAAAGACATAGTAGGAGAAAATAATTTTCAATTTGCTTTAAAATATATTGATGAGGTCAGAAAAGGGAAGACAGTCTCTTTTGAAAGTGAATTTAACACTAAGACTGGCTTGAAATGGTACCATGGTAAATACTATCCTATTTTAGAAAAAGGGGAAATTGCAGGTATGGGCATATTATGTTATGATATATCCGAACGAAAGCTACTGGAAAAAACCAAGCTGGAAAGCGAAGAGCGATTTCAATCCCTATTTATAAATGCCCCCCTTGGTTATCAGTCACTTGACAATAATGGCAAATTTATTGATGTAAATCAGAAATGGTTAGATACCCTTGGTTATGATCGTGATGAAGTAATTGGGATGTGGTTTGGTGACTTTCTCTCTGCTGGTTATCAGATTGAATTCAGAAAGCGATTCCCAATTTTTTTAGCTGAAGGTAAGATTCACAGTGAATTTGAAATGATGCATAAGAATGGTAAAAATTTATTTATCGCCTTCGAAGGCAGGATTGGTTATGGTAAAAATGGAGAATTTAAACAAACACACTGCATATTACAAGACATAACTGAACGGAAAAAAATGGAGAATTTGTTGAGTTATAGTGAAAAGAAATACCGGACAATAATTTCAACAGCAACACAGGGATTTTGGCTTTTTGATGAAAAGGGGAATATATCTGATGTAAATCCGGCATACTGCACAATGAGCGGATATACAAGGGAAGAATTGCTCGGGATGTCAATAAATGATTTAGAAGCAATTGAAAGCAACGCTGAAACCCAGTTGCATATTACAAAAATAATTGAAAAGGGGAATGACCATTTTGAAACTATTCATAAGAGAAAGAATGGAAGCCTTATAAATGTAGAAGTAAATGCTACTCATTTTCTATTGAATGATAACATAATAGTAGCTTTTATCAAAGATATAACCCAGAAAAAACAATTAGAAAAGAATCTCCACGAAAGTGAAGCACAATACCGTAACCTTGCCAATGCGGGGATGGCACTTATCTGGACATCTGGTACAGATAGACAATACACTTTTTTTAATGAACCGTGGTTAAATTTTACCGGGCGTTCCCTTGAACAGCAGCTTGGTAAGAGATGGGAAGAAGGAATTCATCCTGATGATTATGAACACCGCCTTAAAACTTATAAAACTGCATTCGAGAACCACGAAGCATTTGAAATTGAATACAGATTGCGTCATAATAGCGGAGAATACAAGTGGATAGTTGATATGGGGACTCCAAATTACAATACTAACGGAGAATTTGTTGGATATATAGGTCATTGTTTTGACATAAATGAACGCAAGAAGATTGAGAAAGAATTACAGGAATCTGAATCCAAACATAGTTCAATGATTTACAACACCTCAGACGTTATAAGCATAGTCGATCCTGATGGCGTTTTGAAATACAGAAGTCCCAATATTGAAAAATGGTTCGGTTGGCTGCCTCAAGACAATTCAGGGACTGATGGGTGGTCATTGGTTCATCCCGATGACCTGAATCGTATTAAGAAGGAATTCAATGTTCTCATCGAAAAAGATAAATCCACAAAAACAGTGGAGTTCAGATTTAAATGTAAAGACGGCAACTTTAAACCCGTAGAACTTACTGCAATAAATCTTGTAAATGACCCGATTATAAATGGTGTTTTAATAAATTATCGTGACATCACCGAACGTAAGAGGTCAGAAGTAGCATTAGAAGAGAGTAAGAACACTGCCGAGAGTTATCTAAATGTTGCTGCTGAATTAATCGTATCTCTGGATACTCTTGGCAATATCATCCTCATGAATAGTCATGGGCATCGATTACTTGGCTATAATGATAATGAACTTATTGGAATGAATTGGTTCAAAACTTGTATCCCACAAGAAACTTCAAGTGAAATATTATATGTTTTTACGAGAATGATCCATGGAAATTCCAAGAATCTTGAATACTATGAAAATCAAGTTAAGACAAAAACTGGGGAATTAAAAACTGTACTATTTTACAATACCATACTCAAAAATTCAGAAGGGAAAATAAAAGGATTACTTAGTTCAGGAACGGATATCACCGATCGGAAAAGGGCTGAGTTAGAACTTCTGCACAGTAAAATCTTCAACGAATCATTACTTAAAACAATTCCATTTGAGATGGATATAGTTGATGAAACAGGGACTATTCTGTTCATGAGTGAGAATCTAAAAAAAATCGTTGGAGAGATCGCTATAGGAAAGAAATGCTGGGATACTTACAGGGATGATAAAATTCAATGCAGTAATTGTCCGTTAATCAAAGGCATTGCTGTTGGGAAAACAGAGACTTATGAATCCTATGGAGTTCTCGGTAATAGAATATTTGAAATCAGTCATAATGGTATGATATATGAAGGAAAGAAGGCAATACTTGAAATATTTCAGGATATTACCATAAGAAAAGAAAATGAACAGGAACTGATATGGGCAAAAGAAAAAGCAGAAGAAAGTGATCGACTAAAATCAGCCTTCCTTGCTAATATGAGCCATGAGATACGTACTCCTATGAACGGAATTCTTGGCTTTGCCGAACTTCTGAAAGAGCCAGGTTTAACATTAAAAGAACAACAAGATTTTATTAAAACAATCGGGAAATCTGGTGAACGTATGCTCAATACCATCAACAATATTGTTGATATATCGAAAATTGAATCTGGAATGATTAACGTCGAAATTAATGATATTAATATAAACGAAAAAATTAATTTTATTTATAGGTTCTTTCAACCAGAGGTTGAAAATAAAGGGTTGAAGTTTCTACTTAAAAACGGATTATCATCAAATGAAGCAAACATAAAAACTGACCATGAAAAAGTATATGCAATCCTGTTTAATCTCGTAAAAATGCTATAAAGTTTACCAATGAAGGTTCAATTGAGGTTGGGTATGAGAAAAAAGAAGAATACATTGAATTCTATGTGAAGGATACGGGAGTTGGTATTACGCCAAAAAACATGGAAATAATTTTTAACAGATTCAGACAAGGTAGCGAATCTATCAACCGACCCTATGAAGGCAGTGGCTTGGGTCTTTCGATTTGTAGATCATATGTAGAAATGCTTGAAGGAAAGATATGGGTGGAAAGCGAAGAAGGAAAGGGATCAACTTTCTATTTTACAATTCCATACGATAATACATCCGAAGAAAAACAGTTAGAGGGAAATGATATAACTGCTGGAAGTGAAGAAGTTCAATTTACAAACCTGAAAATATTGATTGCTGAAGACGATGAAATATCTTATTCGCTATTATTAAGGAGTGTAAAAAAAATCAGTAAAAATGTTTTACATGCGATAACAGGCATTCAGGCTGTTAATATTTGTAGAAATAATTCTGATCTCGATCTGGTATTGATGGACATCAGAATGCCAGAAATGAATGGCAATGAAGCCACACGTCAAATCCGTCAATTTAACAAAGATGTAATCATAATTGCTCAAACAGCATATGGTTTTTCGAGCGATTGTGAAAAAGCATTAGAAGCCGGATGCAACGATTATATTTCAAAACCAATTGAGAGAAACCATTTATTTGAATTGATTAAAAAACATGTTGATAAATAAAGAACTGACACTAAACCAGAGACTTATTCGTATTCTGTAAAGAGAAAACATCAAGGCATTAAAATGAGCATTGCTAATTCAGATTTATATAAAATTATCAAAAGAAAAGAAAACCCGCTTTTTCTAATTCTTTTTGTGGCAGGTCTAAATATATTTGGTTGGCTATCTGGCAAAATGGGATTTGCCTCAATTTCCTTCAATTACATTCCCATTCCACATTTATCTATTGTAATATTTGTTCTTTTAAGTCTACATTTTCTTTTCTGCATAAAGTTCGAAAAATCATGGATAATAAGGACATTTGCGACTCCGTTCATATTCTTGTTAGCATTGTTTTGCCTTTATCTTTTTCTCAACTATTTCTTTAAATTCACAACAGACATAGAAAATATTTTTATTAAAGACCCAACTTATTTTAGTGTTTTCCTGACTAGTCGCATTTCCCCAATAACTGCATTGCTATTTTTCTTTATCTGCATAAGTCTTTTGTCTATCAGACAAAGAGATTCAGTTTTAATAAGGTATATTGGAGGCAGCCTCTCTTTATTGACAGGAATTATCTCTTTTGTCTTAATAATAGGCTATCTTTATAAAGCACCGCTGCTGTATGGGAGTAAAATTATTCCTGTCTCATTGCCGTCCAGCATATGTTTTTTTCTATTTAGTATCACACTGCTTCGGGTTTACAAATCACGTTTTTGGACATTCAATCTGATTGAAGATAATAAACCTACCCGACTCCTGTTAAAGTCTTTCTTGCCAATCGTAATTGTCATCATCATATTGCAGGGATATATGACAGCAAACGTTTCTCTTCATCGTGATAATCCGGCACTATCTGATGCGGTTGTCTTAATATTTTTTGTAACAATTACAATTTACACTGTAATCAGAATTTCAACTTTTTTGGGTAATACTCTAGTTAAAGTACAAAAGGCATTAAAAGAAAGTAATGAGAAATTTAGCAGAGCAATTCACTATGCTCCGTTCCCAATAATGATCCACGCCGAAAATGGCAAAGTCCTCGCTATCAGTCAAGGATGGATTGATCTCTCTGGTTATACTTTATTCGATATACCAACAGTTGAAAAATGGACAGAACATGCTTACGGTTCGCGGGGGAAAATTGTTAAAGAAGATATTGATATACTGTTTAAAATTGTTGGTTCAAAGAATGAAGGTGAATACGTCATTACATGCAAAGATGGCACCCAACGTATATGGGATTTTAGTTCAACCTTGCTTGGTAATTTTGAAAAAGAGGGTCGGATTGTTATTAGCATGGCTAAAGATGTTACCTTGCGTAAACACGCAGAAAATGCACTTAAGGGAAATGAAAGAAAATTGCATCAGCTAAATATCGATAAGGATCGTTTTATCTCGATTCTTGGTCATGATTTGAAAAGTCCATTTAATAACATACTGGGTTTATCAGAAGCATTGAAAGAGGATATTAATAACCTCAACAAAGATGAAATCCAAGTTTTTGCAAATAATATAAATAAAACGGCAAGAATCACCAATTATTTACTGGAAGACATATTGATGTGGGCAAGATCTCAACAGGGGAAGATTTCTTTTAACCCACAGGAATTGAATTTTAAAGATATTTGTAAAAATGTTCTTGAAATTCTTAATCCCGGTGCATTTGTGAAAAACATTACAATCAAATATAGTACTCTAGATAATATCCGTGTTTATGCTGATATTGACATGTTAAAAACGATAATGCTTAATCTTGTAACTAACGCTATAAAATTTACAAACAATGGTGGCAGAATAAGTATTAATGCAGAAAAAAATTCTGGAAATGTTATAATTGTTGTTTCCGACAATGGCGTTGGAATAAAAGACGATGATTTACCTAGACTGTTCAATATTTCTGAAGTTTTTACATCAAAAGGAACGGCAAAAGAAACAGGTACAGGTCTGGGATTATTACTTTGCAAGGAATTTGTTGAAAAGCATGGTGGTACAATTTGGGTTGAAAGTGAAGTCGGGAAAGGGAGTGATTTTAAATTTACTTTGCCTGTTTTTACAGGAAAGACTATTTAATTGATACCATCTCATAATTTCTTCTAGTATTATTATTTTGTTTAAGGTACTGAAAAAGTCGATTGCATTAATTATATTTCACAGTTTAGACGCTCTGATAATCTTAATCTTTACATCAAGGATTTATTAGGTCGATGTATCGTCAATATTCAATCCTGCTAACATTAATCTGAATCACTGGTTTTACACAATCATCTACATTCCAGGTACTTTTGACTCAATGAACTCAAGTATTTTTAAAATATAATAAACTAATCTGAAGTTAGATATTCCATCAGCCTCCGCTACAAAGAAAAAG